>JABJFC010000083.1 GCA_018662925.1 Alphaproteobacteria bacterium
CTGTTGTTGAGATTAGTTTGGCTTTTTATCTTTCCTTATTAAACCCCAATAACAGGAGGACCTGGTATTTTTGTCTGGTTTGTCGCTTCTTAAAGACAACAAAAATTAACTCACTCACCTAATTTTGCAATTTGCTCTTTCAGTAAATCAAAAGTAGTAAAATGATGTTATAAAGTTCAATTGAATAAGGAAGGAAAGCTGCCCTTCAACATTAGGGTTAAACGTCGTTAACCCGAACTTTAAAGTTTTGAGAGGCACGGAAAGAAACCACTTGTCTCTCGGAGATAACGGCCTCTTCTCCAGTCTTAGGATTTCGTCCCACACGTGGGTTTTTATGGCGCACAAGAAATGTCCCAAAAGAAGAAATCTTAACAGCCTCATTGCGAATCAAGGCATTACATATTTCATCAAAGAAGGCGTCCACAAACTGTGTGGAAAGCGACTTTGTATAGCCCACTGACTCTCCAATCCTCTCGTGAATAATCTCTGCCAAACGTGCACGCGTTAGCGTTTCAAGAGATGACGAGGATACGTTCTGAGTCTGCATGTTATATTCTCCCTAGTATTGCCCCCAACATGTTCACATTGGTAGTGGGCGAATTCTCTTGTTTTTATCAATTACGTATCTTCATATTATACGATTCCGATGAAAATTTCATCCTCAATTATCATTTAAATTGAATTTTTTTTAATTTTTTCCGGTACTAAGGCTTTTTTGTTCCGGTGCCAAGCCTTTTTAAAGCACTGCTTATCTGGCGCTCGGCATAAAAACAGGTTTCTTTATCCAAAAGTTTTCTAAAAGCCTCTACTTCCTCTCGATTCGAGGATCTAAGCACGATATTTCCCTTCTCCACAAGAGTTGTCAAATCAGAAAACTCACTCTTGTTAAGCAATTCCGTTTCGGTCTTTAATGAGCCTGACAAAACATTTAGGTCGGCCTCAAGTTTTATCTTACTCTCCAAAAGCAGGCGGCTTCTTATATCATCACTGCCATTCAGATAGCTCTCGGCAAGAATCTTCTCCATATCAGTTTGCGTCAACCCATAGGTGGGCCTAACATCAATGCTTTGTGCAGCCCCTGTTGTTTCTTCCCTGGCCGAAACGCTTAGGAGGCCATCTGCATCAACCGTAAACTGCACCTTAATGCGCGCCTTTCCAGCACCCATGGGGGGTATCCCCCGCAATTCAAACCGGCCAAGAGACCTGCAATCCTTAACAAATTCCCGTTCCCCCTGAACTATATGGATGGCCATGGCCGTCTGACCATCTTGAGACGTGGTGAACTCATGGCTTTTAGAAGCTGGAATTGGAGAATTTCTGGGGATAATTTTGTCAACCATCTCCCCCATAATCTCAACACCAAGAGACAATGGTGTCACATCTAGTAATAGAGTTTGCGCCCCGCTTGTCAAAGCCTCAGCCTGAATGGCGGCACCATGGGCGACAACTTCATCAGGATTTACATTTCCATAAGGATCCTGTTCAAAACACTTAGAAACCGCTTTCTGGACATAAGGAATTCTCGTAGAGCCGCCAACGAGGATGACTCCCTGAACTTCTGCAGGATTTAAAGAAACAGTCTGAAGAACCTCGCGACAGATTTTAAGAGTTCGTTCCACTGAGTCAGAAATAAGTTCTTCCAATTTTGAACGTGAGAGTGAGCATTTAATCTCTCCTTCAGGAAGTGGAAAAGAAACGTGACACACATCTCTGCTTGTCAGCTCTTCCTTTCCACAGCGAACAATTGACAAAAAAGAACTAACCGTACTTGGGGCAAAATCCTTAGATCTCTTTCCATGTAACTCTAAAAGTGAGTCCAAGACAAAAACGTCAAAATCATCTCCGCCCAACGCAGGATCTCCCCCGGTTGCCAGAACCTGAAAGACTCCCTTTTGGAGCTTAAGAAGAGAGACATCAAAAGTCCCACCGCCCAAATCATAGACAGCATAGATTCCTTCAACACCATTCTCAAGACCGTAAGCAAGGGCAGCAGCCGTAGGCTCGTTTATTAAGCGCAGAACTTCCATCCCTGCAAGTTTTGCAGCATCCTTGGTTGCTTTGCGAGCTGCTTCATCAAAATGGGCTGGAACGGTGAGAACACAACGATCTACATTCCCCTCAAGCTGAACTTCCGCCCTCTTCTTAAGATCTCGGAGTATTTCTGCAGATACCTCCTGTGGCGTAACACGCCTGTCGCCAACCTTGAGATACACTAAAGAATCATCTTCAGAGATGTCCTCGCTTAGATGGAATGAATGAGAGGATTGAAGTTGCTCAAGTTCTTTTCTCCCCAGTCCCATGAGGCGCTTCACAGAACGTATGGTAAGTGGAGAGGACGCTTCACCAACCTTTGGCTGAAGATCTTCTTGGAAAGAGACTATAGACGGCAAGAGCGACGCACCAGACTCCGATGAGAGCGTCCGAGGCATTTGCTCCTCGGAATAAGCTACCACCGAATTGGTTGTCCCCAAATCAATGCCCACCACATATCCCCTTCCTTCTTCATGGAGATCGGGTGTTTGCCCCGGTTCGTGAATTTGCAATAATCTCATGAAAGCATCACCTCAATGTTTTCTCAAACTAAAATCGTCCAGAAGCTTGGTATAATACTTTAGGCGATAAATAATTTTTACGGCCTGAGGTAAGTCACTACCAGACAATGTACGAGATAGTGTTGAAAAACCCTTTTCAATCTTGAGTCTTAGCTCATGATCAATTCCTTCCCTAGAGGCCGACTCATGGACTTTTTCATTCCATATCATCATTTCCTCAAGAAGCTCTACGTCTCTTAAACTGTCCCCCGCTTCAGTCGTATCAATGCCTTTGATAGCCAAAAAGTGCTGTGCACGCTTTAGAGGATCCTTCAAAATTGCGTATGCCTCGTTTACACAACTTGAATGGGCCACAGCACAGTTTTTCTCGCGATCGGTTTTGCCAACGAATTGGTCCGGATGAACTTTTGCTTGCTCTTCAAAATATGCCCTCTCAAGTTGGGCCATTTCCAACTCATATTGCACGGAAAGAAAAAGTCTTTGGAAGTGATCCATGGCCGCGGGTTCCTGGAGAGAGGCGCACTCTGGGCAGGTAAGATGTGAGGCTTCGATAGGAGCCTGACAAAACCAACAGTCCAGGTTACTTTGTAGGAAGTTTGCTGAATGAGACATTTAGAGCGCTCTATACATGGAATGATTCCCCACAACCACAGCGCCCCTTCTCATTTGGATTTTTGAAAATAAATCCAGATTGAAGCTTTTCTTCAATATAATCCATCTCCGTTCCCAAAAGAAACATGATAGCTTTCGGATCAATATAGAGAGTAATACCATCACACTCTATAACTTCATCATGTGAATTAAGGTTATCAGCATACTCAATCGTGTAGGAAAGCCCCGAACAGCCACGAGAACGAATGCTCACACGAATGCCAATAGAGGGCTTATTCCGTGAATCTAGTAGGTTTTTCACCTGATCAACTGCGGCTAGCGTTATGGTCAAAACTGGGGGTTTCTCTGGCGTCGCTTTCATGTCTATGCTTTTGAAGCCTTCCCTCGGTAATCGGAAACGGCGGCCTTAATGGCGTCTTCGGCAAGAACGGAACAATGAATTTTCACAGGAGGCAAGGCCAGATGGGTTGCAATTTCAGTGTTCTTTATACCTGCCGCCTCATCTAGTGTCTTTCCCTTAACCCAATCAGTAATCAGCGAACTAGAGGCAATGGCAGACCCACACCCAAAAGTTTTAAACTTGGCATCTTCGATGATGCCATCTGGTGATACCCGTATCTGAAGTTTCATGACATCACCACAGGCAGGCGCTCCCACAAGGCCAGTCCCTACATTTTCAGCATCCTTGTCTAAAGATCCCACATTTCTGGGATTCTCGTAATGGTCAATTACCTTTTCACTATAACCCATTTCTTTTTCTCCTTTTAATGTGCTGCCCAATTTATGGACTTGATATCAATACCTTCTTGAGACATTTCCCACAGGGGACTCATGGCTCTAAGCTTATTAACAGCTTCTACAATTTGCTCAACTGCCTGGTCAATTTCTTCTTCCGTTGTAAAACGACCAATCCCAATACGGAGAGATGTATGCGCTAAATCATCCTCCACACCCAATGCATAGAGGACATAGGATGGCTCCAGGGACGCAGATGTACAAGCAGAACCAGAAGATACCGAAAGATTTTTAATGCCCATCATAAGCCCTTCGCCTTCTACATGTGCAAAACTTAAATTCAAATTCCCGGGGATTCTCTTTTCCAAAGGACCATTTAGATACACCTCGTCAAGTTGATCCATTATGCCCTTGTAAAATCGGTCTTGCAGGGCCTGCAGCTTTTTGGACTCAAAGGCCATTTCCCGTGCTGCAATGGAGCAAGCTTCTCCAAATCCCACACACAGAGGCGTCGGAAGTGTGCCAGATCGCATTCCACGCTCATGACCACCGCCATTAATTTGGGCAACGAGTCTCACCCGAGGCTTGCGACGTACATACAGGGCGCCAATACCCTTTGGCCCGTACAGTTTGTGGGAAGAAATGCTCATCATATCAATGTTCATTTCATTAACGTCTAGGGTAATCTTACCGACCGCTTGCGCCGCATCTGTATGAAAGAAGACACCCTTCTGTCGACAAAGAGCTCCTATTTCCTTGATAGGTTGGATAACGCCAATTTCATTGTTTACAGCCATAATGGAAACTAAGAGCGTTTTATCCGTAATAGCCGACTCTAGTTCCTTTAGATCCACGTAGCCTTCGCTAGTTACAGGCATATACGTCACGTCAAAACCGTCTTGCTCTAAATGCCGACACGTATCCAGCACACACTTGTGTTCAATCTTGCACGTTATAATATGATTTCTTTTATCTTTATGGAACTGCGCAACTCCCTTGATAGCCAAGTTATTTGATTCGGTGGCCCCACTTGTAAAAACAACCTCCCGGGGATCGGCACCAATGAGACCGGCTATTTGGGCACGAGAATTCTCCACAGCTTTCTCAGCCGTCCAACCATGGGGATGGTTCCGAGAGTGGGGATTTCCAAAGTTTTCCGTAAAGTAAGGCAACATCTTTTCGACCACCCTGGGATCACAGGGCGTTGTAGATTGGTAGTCTAGGTATATATTCTTTGTCATATTCTCAGTCCTCTATCAATTCTTATGCCACATTCTTGTGATGGTTATGGTAAATTTTTTTCCAAGTTCGAATAAACTGCTCAACATGCTCCATAGGAGTGTCTGGCCCCAAACTAACCCGGATAGCTTCTGAGGCCTGTTGATCAGAAAAGCCCATGGCTTTTAATATGCGAGACGACTTTATTTTGCCCGAAGAACAGGCGGCTCCGGAACTAATGGCGATTCCCTCCAAATCAAAAGCAATCACCTGGGTGGAGTTTGGAACCCCTGGCATGGTCAAACTACAAGTATTTGAAAGACGTGGCGAATCTCTTCCTACAATTACCAGGTCGGGACATATTGACCTAAGGGCGTCTTCGATGACGTTTCTCTTCGACTCAAGCTCTTTGGTATTCCACTCTCCAATTATCTCAAGCGCGGCAGCAAATCCAGCTATACCAGAAACATTTTCGGTACCTGAACGACGACTTTTCTCTTGCCCCCCACCGAGATATAGAGGAACCATCGGCAACTCTTCTTTAGCAATGAGGGCTCCTACTCCCTGGGGACCGCCAACTTTATGGGCAGAAACAGTCAAAAAGTCTGCGTCCAGCTTATGGAAGGAAATTGGAATCTTCCCCAGTGCCTGAATGGCATCCACATGGACTAAGGACCCATGTTTGTGGGAAATAGAGACAATCTCTTCCACAGGATTCAGAATACCCGTCTCATTATTTGCAAGCAAAATAGAAACCAAGGCTGGTGTCTTTGCCTCTATGAGGGATTGCTCCAAAGCCTGTAAATCAACAATTCCTTGATTGTTGATAGGAACGAAATGATGGTCCAAGCCCGGTTGTTCGGTCACAACCCTGTGCACAGAATCATGTTCCGTTTCTGTCAAGATAATGGGAGATCGTTGGCTTCCCATAAGCACCATCGCATTCGCCTCAGTGCCACCACTGGTGAAAATAACCTGATTCGGATGGGCGCCCAAAAAAGTTGCTATGATTTCCCTTGATCGGTTCAATACTTGCTTTGCTTTCCGACCAGCCCCGTGGGTTGAAGATGGATTCCCCCCAAGTCGTAAAGCTTCCGCCAGAGCTGAAACAACTCCTTCAGGAGACGGGAAAGTTGCATTGTAGTCTAGATAAATGAAAGATGGCGAGTTAGACATAATATATCCTTGGCGCAGGCGCTTCTTTGGATAAATTCATCAGTTGGCTGGTACCAACCACGCGGCGTTCGCATACATCTTTTAAGGAAACAGAACGTAAAAATAAACTGACCTGATTTCCTAACTCCTCCCAAAGGGTGTGCACCAAACATCGAGAGCCTTTCTCCAAACATCCAACCGTCTCATGGGGGCTACAACGCGTTGCATGGAGAGTCTCACCTGCAGCAATCATAATATCCGCCACAGAAATAGCTTCCATCTCTCTAGCTAAGCGATATCCTCCTGAAGGACCACGGACACTTTCCACAATGCCCCCTTTCCGCAATCTTGAAAAAAGCTGTTCTAAGTAAGGGAGAGATATCTGTTGTTTCTCAGCAATAATAGACAATGGGAGCGCTTTTTCCGCGGAACTCTGTGCGAGTTCCACCATGGCCATAACAGCATATCGTCCCTTTGTTCCAAGATGCATTAAATTTTTCCTTCCATTTCCCTATTAAAGTGTGCCATTAATGTTCATCGAAAGCTGCCGGTTGGCATAAAAAATTATATACCTGACTTCTGTGGTCAACATTAAATATTTTTTCCATTAAGTCAAGTAAACTGGAAACCCAAAATCCGCGATAGAAAATTAAATTTCTCCCTCTAGTGTGAAGGGAAGCAGTTTTTCCGATCGAGAGTGAATTTTTTTAGGTGTTAAATTTTTAAATTGACCCAAAGCGCTAAAAGTTATTCTAACCCTGGGTTTA
>JABJFC010000084.1 GCA_018662925.1 Alphaproteobacteria bacterium
CTCGAACTCGACCGTTTTTCTCTCGCCTATGCTGCTTTCTTAGCTGTTCTTCTTCTGATTGGCTTAAAAACGTCTTCATAACAATAGCTTATAAGGTAATGCCTCCTAAAAGTCCATACTTTTATTCACGAAGGGTATATCTGCCCAATACTTTGTTTCAAAAAAAAGAAAAAATTCTGAGTGTAAAATCATAAATGGAACAGTCGAAATTGATTCTAATGGAGGAATTAAATTTCTAAAAGAATTTGATAATCAAGAGTATATTTTTAGAACCACCGGAACCATTAACCACTCGAAAAAAAAATATGCTCGCGGTTGGGATATATCAACGCAAACGGATTCAAATTTGAAAGAAAGACAGATGGGAGTTTTAGGAGAAATTGACGCCATGCCCAGTGATTATATTTCAAAACAAATGAACAGTTTTTCAAAACGATGTCCTGCTGGTAATGATTTTGAAGTTGAGTTTGTAACTGGGAAAAGCCATGAATCACAACCCCTCAGTAATATTTCCGCCGACCAATCAGAAAACAATGACGAACGCGGCAGAATAGGTGAACTCTTAACAGAATTAACAATGTTAAGTTTCGGCTATTGGGGACATTATTCCAAATATGGCACCAATAACGGTTTTGATGGTGTTTTTATTGACAACTCAGATGATCCAGAACTTTTTTTAACAGAGTCAAAATGCAAAGAGAGGACTGATGGGGTCGACGTGATTATGAGAGATAACCTGTCCGAAAACAGGATCTTTGAAGTTGTAAACTCGATGACTGAAGGTGCACATCCCAAACTCGAAATTGGAGTGTTGAGCGCTCTTCGAAAAACGGGGAAGAACGTTTCAGCATTTATCACAGACACTCCTGAGAAAATTTTTAAGTTTTCCCATAGAATTAAGCCAGATGGAACGGCCCAGTGTCTTGTTCATCCATTCTCACTAGAGGAATATACAAAGGCAAAACCATCCCCTACAAAGGCCTCGCCTCAAGATGAAAAAGCTTTATTTATCAAAACCCAACTAGGTTTAGTGTCGGATTCGAAAGAAGAGGCTCTTAGATTAGCCATGAGCGCTCTAAAACTCAGTAGTAAGGACGTAATGAATTTCTTCATGAAGAAAGAAAAAGTTGCAAGAAAACTCGAGTTAGACTCAGATGTTGACAGCGACGAAGAGAGTGAAGAAGAGGAAGAAAGCGATGAAGATCGCTAACGCTTTTCAACTCCATTTATGCATCACATAAAAACACATCACTTAAAAAGGCCGGCGTTTCTCGTGCTGGCCCGCTGGGTCTTGGTGAATAATAATCTCTGCCTCAGGAAATTCCTTTTGAATCATAGATTCAACTTCTTCTGCGATTTCATGGGCTTGCAGGAGAGAAATTTTGCCATCCATCTCCAAATGAAGCTGGATAAAACTTTGGGGTCCAGAAGAGCGGGTACGGAGCTCGTGTAGACCTTCCACCTTAGGATGAGAGAGTGCGATTGAACACACTCTTTCCCTATCTTCATCTGGCAGTTCTCGATCCATAAGGATAAACAGGGCCTTTTTTCCGATCTCCCAGGCGATATAAAGAATGTAAAATGCGATCACTATCCCAAAAAGAGGATCCACCACCTCCCATCCCAAAAAGGAAACGACGAGCAATGATATAATGACGCCACCATTGATAAGAAGGTCGCTATAGTAATGGAGAGAGTCCGCCGAAATAGCTACGGAATTTGTTTTAGCAACAACGCGTCTTTGAAAACGAACCAGAAAAATAGTGATAATGATTGAGATAACCATGATCCCAATACCCACAGATGTTTCTTGCAGAGGCTGTGGATGTAAAAGTCGATGCCCGCCCTCAATGAATAGGAAGACAGCTGATCCAGAAATAAACGCTCCCTGGCTTAAAGCAGCCAGAGCCTCCGACTTCCCATGTCCAAATCTGTAGAGACGTGTGGCAGGCAGCAGCGCTTGGCGAACTGCAAATAGGTTCAGGGTCGAAGCTGCAAAATCTAGAATTGAGTCCACCAATGTGGATAAAAGACTAATAGCATCTGTAACCATCCAAGCAATAAGCTTTAGAAGCATCAAAACTGTCGCTACCGCCACAGATGCATAGGTGGCCGTTTGCAAAAGTCTTTTATTGGAATTTGTGTCTTGTTGGAGAGTTGCAGGTGTTTTTTCCATGGTCCTCGAATGCTTTTCGGCTGAGTATAGTTGAACAAAAGCCAGGAGTGAAGGAAGAATTGATCTTTCCCCTGAGAATGGGTATGATCTAGCTTAAGGTAAGGACTTCGGGATCAGATGGGTAACTTACTTAATATATTATGAGGAACGAAAGGAAGTTTTTATGTTCAAGAAAAGTTTGGTTTTGATGGCAGTAGCTGTCTTGGTATCTGGTTGCGGCTCAACAGGTGGCCCTAAGCAAACAGGTGGAGCCCTTCTCGGTGGTATTGGTGGTGCAGCCATTGGATCACAGTTTGGTAAAGGAGACGGACAGCTAGTTGGTGTTGCTGCTGGAACTCTTTTGGGCGCTCTCATTGGAAGTGAAGTTGGTGCGTCATTAGATAAGGCTGATAAAATGTATGCCAACCAAACAGCTCAATCGGCTCTGGAAAGTAATCCAACGGGGCAAGGTGGCAGTTGGTCAAATCCTGACTCAGGACACTCTGGAGCTGTTGTTCCAACAAAAACATTCCAGACAAATTCTGGCCAATATTGTCGTGAATTCACCCAGACAGTACAAATTGGAAATGACATTCAAGAAGCTTACGGAACGGCTTGTCGCCAACCCGATGGCACTTGGAAAATTGTTCAATAACACTATAGTCAGCCCGACAGGGGGATCTTTCCCCTTGTCGGGCGCCTCATCTAAAGTTGTCAAGGAGGCAGGATGAAAGATCTCTATAAGGTCTTAGACGTCCCCAAAAAGGCACCACAAGAAGATATAAAAAAAGCCTATCGCAAACTTGCGAAGAAATATCACCCCGATCTAAATCCAGGTAATACTGAAATAGAACAAAAGTTCAAAGAAATTACAGCAGCCTATGATCTTTTGTCCGACTCAGAAAAACGTGCCAGATACGATCGAGGCGAAATAGATGCAAGCGGGGCCGAACAGGCCCACGGCGGATACTATAAAACATACACATCTGGAAACGGTGGTCGTTCAGGATCCAAATACTGGGAGAATTCGGACTTTTCCAGTATGTTCGAAGATGATGATATTATGTCCACTATTTTTGGCCAGAGTTCTGGTCGTGCTAGAACTGGACGCTCCTCTGGTCGTTCTCGTGCGCCTATGGATATCAGAGGACACGATGTCTCGTATACCTTAAAAGTCAGTTTCATAGAGGCAGCACTGGGCGCCAAACGACGTGTTGTCCTAAGTGATGGACACTCTTTGAATGTGTCCATTCCCCCTGCCACCGAACAAGGCAGTAAACTTCGCTTGAAAGGAAAAGGAGGACCTGGCCGAGGTGCTGGTCCAACGGGTGATGCCTATATCGAGATTCATGTGGATAAACATCCCTATTTTGCATCCAAGGGAAAAGATGTCTACCTAGATTTACCAATTTCACTCAAGGAAGCCGTAAACGGCGGAAAGATCCAAGTTCCCACCATCCATGGCAACGTTACCCTCACCATCCCCCCCGAGACAAATTCCGGCATTAAAATGCGCCTTAAAGGAAAAGGCATTCCTAATAGCAAAGGCGCTTCCAGTGGAGATCAGTATGTAATTTTCCAAATTGTCCTTTCCAAACCACAAGATCCGAAACTAAAAAAATTCTTAGAAGAATGGTCCCCTGAGAATCCTCAAAATGTTCGAGAGCATATGGAGGCTTAAGCATGCGATATACTTACACTCAAATTACGACAACTGTCGGCTTAGAAGACACAACCCTACGTCGGTGGGTCAAAGAAGAGTGGATTATTCCTCAAGAAGATCCGGAGGGCCCCTTTTTTACGGACGTAGACCTGGCTCGAATTCAACTGATTTCGGAGCTTAAGCGAGATTTCCAAGTGAATGATGAATCTGTCCCCTTAATTCTATCGCTTCTCGATCAGCTGTATACAAAACAAGCAGCTCTAGAAAAAATTACAGAAGTTTTGCAAGAACTTCCCGAGGAAACACGAAATCGCTTAGGGAAAGAGTTGGAAAAGCTCAAAGGGAATGAAAGCGAGAATCGTTAAGAGAAACAACTCATCCTTCGATCTGAGAGAAATCTGCGACTTGTTCTAAGGTTTCCTGAATCAAAAACAAGAGCCGCAAACGATTAAGGCGAATTTTCTCATCCTCTGCATTCACGAGTACTGTGTCAAAGAAAACATCAACAGGGGCTCGGAGTTGAGCTAAATGTTTCATCCCTTGCTTATAAGAAGGCACCTCCTGCTTCACAAGAGGATCCAATTTGGATTTACAATCCATTAATGCTTTGACAAGTGCGTGCTCTTCTTCATCTGCCAAGAGTTCCAAATCAACGGGGGCCGCCGTCAAATCTTGGGGATTAAGGGCTCCTTTTTTGATTTCACTCTTAATGATATTCGTAGCCCGTCGGTACGCTGTGAGAAGATTTTCTCCATCTTCTGTTCCCAAAAATGTGGAAAGGGCATCAGCTAAGTTTAGGCTATTGAGAATAATGCCCTCCCAGTTCTTGGAAAGGCAGGCCGACGTCATATCGTGGCGAATATTACGCTCATCTTTCAGGTAAATTTTTATACGATCCGCAAAAAAGGACAAAAGATCGTCTGTTGTTTCTTTCAACGTTCGAGGTGGCTTTGAAAGAGTCTTAAAAATGGGCGCATAGGCCTTAAAAGAGTCCGCAATTAATTCCTTTACATCGATGGGAAAACCTAACTGACGGATAAGATTAATCAGTGTGATAGAAGCTCGTCGTAGAGCAAATGGATCCTTGGATCCCGTCGGCTGCACTCCCAAAGCAAAAAAACCTACGAGAGTATCAATTTTGTCCGCAATATAGACCGCAGCCCCCACTAAAAAGGCATCTCCTTCCCCTTGCGGTCCCTCCAGACGATATTGATCCCGAATCGCTTCTGCAACTTCTAAGGAACGCTTTTCCGACAAGGCATAATAGTAACCCATGATGCCTTGAAGCTCAGGGAATTCCCCAACTACTTCGGTAGCCAAGTCTGCCTTTGATAAAAAAGAGGCTTCCTCCATTGGCTTTAGAAGACCGGGTTTTTCCTTGGAAAGACTTTGTCCAAGATATCCCTTTGCAAGCAATTGGAGCCGCTGCGCCTTATCAAAAATGGACCCAAGCCCACGGTAAAATTGCCTTGATTTTAACGATTCTAGATGGTCTGTAAGCGAGGTTTTACGATCCAGTTTCCAAAAGAATACAGCATCAGCTAAACGGGCCTTTAGAACTTCTTCATTTCCATGGACTATACTTTTTCCACCGTCCTTTGGCTCATTATTGGATGTAACGCAAAAGAAGGGAGCTAGAGATTTGTCTTGGTTTTCCACAGAGAAAAATCTTTGATGAACCTTCATAGCTGTGGTCAATACTTCCTGAGGCAAAGACATAAAAGAATCGTCAATAGCTCCCATAAATGACATGGGCCATTCAACTAATCCTGTTACCTCTTCTAACAACCCCGGATCCTTTTTAAGGGTGAGTCCCTGTTCTTTTACCAGATCCTTCACCTGCTTTTCGATCTGATTTTGTCGCTTCTCTGGATCCAAAACGACGTAGGCTTTCGCTATTTTCTGTTTATAATCCTTGAATGATGTAACGACAAATTCCTGGGGCGCTAAGAATCTATGACCACGGGTTTTATTGCCAGACTCAATCCCCTCAATGCCAAAGGATACTGTGTCGCCATCAAAAATAGTAAGAATGCTGTGAATAGGTCGAATCCAAACCATTGTCCCCGATCCCCATCGCATGCTTTTAGGCCAGGGAAAATCCTGTATTATTTCCGTTACTATTCCCGGCAATAACGTTTGCGTCTTCTCACCTTTGATCTCTTTCAAAAAGTAGAGAAATGTTCCCTTTGGTGTTTCTTTTTGGAGACATTGATCTCTTGTCACTCCCAGGGATTTCAAAAAACCTTGTGCTGCAGATTCAGGTGCATCCGTACGTGGACCCCTCACTTCCTCTGTACGATCTTCTTGCATCGTCGGAAGCCCCTCTACCACCGCCGTTAGCCGACGCGGTGTTACATACGTTTCCAGTCCTGTGAAAGAAAGCTGTGCCCCATTGAGTTTTTCTGACAAGAGTCGTTTTAGATCTTCACGAGCCCGTTTTTGAAGTCGTGCAGGAATTTCTTCTGATCGAATCTCAAGCAAAAATTCTGCCATTAATCTTGCTCCTTTTTGCTCTGGGAACTTATCCATGCTTCGCAAGACCGTTTGGCAAGAGCTCGAACACGTCCAATATAGTTAGCACGTTCCATTACGCTGACTGATCCTCGGGCATCCAACAAATTAAAAAGATGGCTTGCCTTAACGCATTGCTCGTAAGCAGGAAGCACCAATTTAGCTTCCAATAAAACTTCGCATTCCTTTTCAGCATCTTCAAAATGTTGTTTTAAGGCAACCGTATTAGCAATTTCAAAATTGTATTCGGAAAACTCGCGCTCCGACCGCAAGAAAATATCCCCATATGTAATTTTCCCTGGCCCCTCGACCCCATTCCAATTTAGATCAAACATGGAGTCCTTTTTTTGTAAAATCATGGCAATCCGCTCTAATCCATAGGTAAGTTCCACCGGAACAGGATCACATGGAATGCTTCCCATTTGCTGAAAGTAGGTATATTGAGAAATCTCTGTGCCATTGCACCACACTTCCCATCCAAGACCTGACGCCCCCAGTGTGGGACTCTCCCAGTCATCCTCCACAAACCGAATGTCATTGTCATCCATGGAGATCCCAATGGCCCTCAAACTATCTAGATACAGTTCCTGAGAATTGGGAGGTGATGGCTTTAGAATGACCTGAAGCTGGTGAAAATACTGTACTCGATTTGGATTTTCGCCATAGCGCCCATCGGTAGGACGCCGGGAGGGCTGAACAAAAGCAGCATTCCAAGGTTCCTTTCCAAGGGCCCGCAATGTGGTAGCCGTATGGAAAGTACCAGCACCCATCTCCATATCATAGGGTTGCAGAATAGCACATCCTTGCTCTGACCAATATGTCTGAAGGGCAAAAATAAGATCTTGAAATGATTTGGGCTTACTCATGGATTTCCTTGTTTAATGCTCTGTGAAAGTAGCTTTCCTTCCCCAATTGGTCAAGATTAAGTCAGCCCAGATTAAAAAAATCCATAGACACTTTGCATTTTGTGTGCTTTGAGGTACTTTGTACGGAACTTAATGAATGATTTGAAAAGAGGAATCTAATGGCAAATACATCATCTTTATTAGCCGGAAAGCGTGGCTTAATCATGGGTGTTGCGAATGAAAGATCCTTAGGATGGGGAATTGCAGAAGCTGCCGCAAAAAGCGGAGCAGAACTGGCTTTTAGTTATCAAGGTGATGCCCTCAAAAAGCGTGTGGGACCACTTGCTGCTTCCGTAAACTCTGATATCGTGCTCCCCTGCGATGTTACAGATGATGCAAGTCTGGATACCCTCTTTAGCACCTTGGAAAAAAAATGGGGACAATTGGACTTTGTCGTACATGCTATTGGTTTTTCAGATAAAGAAGAACTAAAAGGTGAGTATGCAGATACTTCCAGAAACAATTTTAAAAATACCATGGATATCTCCTGCTACTCATTTACAGCCGTTTGTCAACGTGCTCGCAAACTAATGAAAAAAGGTGGAAGCCTAGTTACGCTTACCTATTATGGTGCCGAACGGGTTATGCCTCACTATAATGTCATGGGTGTTGCAAAAGCGGCCTTGGAGGCAAGTGTCCGCTATCTATCTGTGGATCTTGGGGCTGACAATATTCGGGTGAATGCGCTCTCTGCAGGTCCTGTTAAGACATTGGCAGCATCTGGAATTGGAGATTTCCGCTATATCCTGAGATGGAATGAGCTAAACTCGCCATTAAAGCGAAATATTACCCAACAGGATGTGGGATCGGCCGGCCTCTATCTTTTGAGCGATCTTTCCGCTGCTGTTACTGGTGAGACGCACCATGTGGACAACGGCTATCATGTTGTCGGCATGAAAGCCATCGATGCACCCGATATAGCCCTTGCTTCGTGAGACGCAAAACTCACCTCTTAGTACTCTTCCTCTTTAGCTGTTTCATATGCGCTGAACTTTACGCAGCTTGTACAGATGTAGCTGCACCCAAAGCCAACTGGCGCCGCTGTTACTTCGATGGTAACATTTTGAAGGAAGTTGCCCTGATGGAAAGCATTCTGAGAGATGCTACATTCTCCAGAGGAAATCTTTCTAAAAGCAATCTTTCTAAGGTTCAAGGTAACCGCGCTAAGTTTATTTCAGCAGTCTTAGAAGAAACCATCTTTGATGAAGCCATTCTCATCGAGGCCGATTTTACAAAATCCAACTTAAAGAATGCTTCTTTCAAAAATGCCGATTTACGTCGTGCACGCTTTTTTGGAGCTGATCTGACAGGTGCCGACTTTACGGGAGCTAATCTTGACGGCACAGACTTTATGAACGCAAATCTCAGTGGTGTCACATGGGTTGATGGGAAAAAGATTTGCTCTCATGGGTCAAAGAGCCGCTGTCGATAACTTCTTGCCTCTCCCTGCCCCCATCCGCTAGAATAAGTGCAGGGGAGTAGCGGATGGCGTCAAGTACACTGCATTTACTAAAAACAAGACGGTTTCTACCACTATTTGTCACCCAATTCCTGGGCGCCTTTAACGACAACCTATTCAAGAATGCCTTGGTCATGCTCATGACCTATAAACTTCTAGCAAGCTCTTCCTTTGGCCCCTCACTGGTTGCCCTAGCCGCTGCTGTATTTATATTACCTTACTTTTTATTCTCAGCCTTTGCAGGTCAATTGGCTGATAAATTTGAAAAAAGCCGTCAAATACGCCTCATCAAGTTTATGGAAATTGTTTTCATGACAATGGCAATTGCTGGCTTTTATTGGGAAAATCTTATTGTGCTTTTTGTCACCCTATTTCTTATGGGAAGCCAATCCACATTTTTCAGCCCGCTCAAGTACAGTATTCTGCCTCTTCAGCTTAAGGAAAAGGAGCTGATTTCAGGAAATGGACTCATTGAAGCGGGCACTTTCTTAGCTATACTATTGGGAACCATTGTGGGCGGCGCTCTTATCTTGACTGCCTATGGAATCCTGTGGATCGGACTAGGAGTCCTCACCGTTGCCGTTTTTGGTTTTACCGCAAGCTTTTTCATCCCAAAGGCCAGTGCAGCCTCTCCTGCTCTAAAGCTAAACTATAATATCTATGGAAATACCTCAGAACTCATTAACTACGCACGTCAGTCCCCCAGACTATTTCTCACCATGCTCGGCAATGCTTGGTTTTACTTTTTGGGAATGCTTTTTTTGGCTAACTTCCCAGCCTTTGGGAAAGAAACTCTCCAAATTGATGAATTTGTCGTTACTTTTTTCTTAAGCATTTTTTCCATAGGTATCGGTCTTGGCTCGGTCTTTTGCAACAAACTACTGAAAGGTGAAGTCACTTCAAAGTTTGTCCCGGTAAGTGCCATGATTATCACCATTTTTATCTTTGATTTGTTTTTCGTAAGCCAAAGTTTTCCAACAAGCGGAACAGAACTCATGGGCCTGAGTGCATTCCTCACTACTTTCTCAGGCTGGCACATTGTTTTCGACCTATTGATTATTTCCTTTTTCGGCGGGCTTTATGTTGTCCCACTTTATGCTCTAATCCAAATCCGAAGCGACCCCAACCATCGTGCTCGTGTCATTGCTTGTACAAATATTCTAAGTGCTCTCTTTATGTCCATCTCAGCATTAGGGTCGGCCCTTTTGCTTTTCTTACAAGTTCCCGTGTCGTTCCTATTTCTCGCTGCTGCCCTCCTAAATGCCGTTGCGACCTATCAAATCTGTAAAATTTTGCCCCAAGATATTTTAAAATCTTTCTCAAGAATGCTCTTAACTTTTTTCTATCGTGTAGAAGTTAAGGGGCTTGAAAATTACAACAAAGCTGGAAAGAAGGCCGTCATCGTCTTGAATCACGTGTCCTTCTTAGATGCGGCACTTGTTGCGACCTTTTTGCCGGGAAAGCCGCTATTTTCAATAAATGATATCATGGCTCGCAATTGGTGGGTTAAACCGTTCTTGTACATCGTCTATGCCTTCCCCATGAGTCCCGTAAATCCCATGGCTATCCGCACGCTTATCGAAAAAGTACGCGATAATAACAGATGCATAATCTTCCCCGAAGGCCGTCTCACTGTAACAGGTAGCCTCATGAAAATGTATGATGGACCCGGAATGATTGCGGATAAAGCTGACGCCCCTATTATTCCTATCCGAATTGAAGGCGCACAATATACTTACTTTACCCGCTTGAAAGGCCTTTTTAAGAAGCAACTTTTTCCTAGAATAATGATGGAAATACTCCCTCCACAAAAAATGAAAATTCCTAAAACGTACGTTGGACGCCACCGCCGACAAAAGAGTGGACAAGACCTTTACCACATTATGGTAAATATGATGTACAAAACCAGCGATGACAATCGAACCTTTTGGCAAGCACTTCTTGACGCCCGCAAACATCATGGAAGTGGACATATCATTGCCGAAGATCTCACCCGGTCTTCCGTGAAGTACCGTCAGCTTTGTTCTCGCAGTTTTATCTTAGGATCAACTCTTCAGAAAACCATTGGCAATGAAGAAAATGTTGGCATGCTCCTTCCCAATACGCTTGCTTTTCTTATGACCTTCTTTGGCCTCCAATCCATTGGCCGTGTACCAGCCCTCTTAAATTACTCAACGGGTTTTTCTAATATCTTGGCCGCCTGCAAAGCCGCTAAAATCAAAACTATTATCACATCCTCCAAATTTATCGAAATGGCTAAACTTGATGAAACACTCGAGAAAATAAAATCTGAAAAAATAAAAATATTATTCCTAGAAGATGTAAAAATAAAAATATCTCTCCGAGACAAAATCGAGGGCCTCTTCCATGGTGTATTTTCCCCTCAAAGGTTTTTAAATAAACATGCTCCCCTATCTACGCCTGAAAAACCAGCTGTCATTCTCTTTACGTCCGGTTCAGAAGGAATCCCAAAGGGCGTTGTTCTTAGTCACAGAAACATCCTGGCAAATAACGCTCAGATTTTGGCATCTATCGATATAACTTCTAATGATCGGGTTTTTAATGCCCTACCCCTTTTCCATGCTTTTGGACTAACGGTTGGAACGATGCTGCCTCTATTTTCGGGCGTTAAGACGTTTTTATATCCATCTCCCCTTCATTATCGCATTGTCCCTGAGTTGGTATATGATACCAACAGCACCCTCTTTTTTGGCACTGATACTTTTCTCTCCGGCTATGCCCGATTTGCCAATCCCTATGACTTTTATAGCCTCCGGTATGTCTTTGCGGGAGCAGAGAAACTTAAAGACGAAACAAGAGATCTATGGCAACAAAAATTCGGTCTTCGGATTCTGGAAGGCTATGGCGCCACAGAAACATCCCCCGTGCTTGCCATCAATACCCCCATGCAATACAAATCCGGAACCGTCGGCCCCTTTCTGCCCGGCATTGAGTTTAAACTCTCCCCCGTTCCGGGTATTGAATCGCAGCCAGATAGTCAGACAGGCCGTCTCAGCGTTAAAGGCTCAAATATTATGAAGGGATACTTACGTGTGGAAAAACCTGGCGTCCTCGAGCCGCCCAAAGAGGGTTGGTACGATACCGGAGATGTGATCGAAATTGATCCCGAAGGATTTGTAGCTATCAAAGGCCGCGTCAAACGCTTTGCAAAAGTAGGAGGCGAAATGATCTCCCTCACAGCCGTTGAAAACTTTGTCTCCAAAGTTTGGCCTGATTTCGTGCATGGGATTATCAGCCAACCCGATCCCAAAAAAGGAGAGCAACTCATCCTCGTAACCGACTATGCAAAAGCCGACCGCAGTCAACTAATCACAGCCGCCAAAGAAAAGGGCTTCGGCGAACTGGGCCTTCCCCGAACCATTATCCATGTTGAAAAAATGCCCCTCCTCAGCACGGGAAAAGTAGACTATCAGGCTTTGAAAAACTTTTGTAAAAACTAAAATTAGAAGCCATTCGTCGAGAAGCTAATTCTCTTCTTTCTTCAAAATACGCTGAATAAAATCATTCTTTCCGTTGGTATAGTGTTCCCGTTCATACAGGTATTTTTTGGAAAGTGACTCTTTCAGCGCCATGTATTCCTGAGCCGATTGAGGATTTCCCCGCATATGATCTCTGAATTTAAGATGATCCGCAATATGTGGGCTGCCTTCCTGATATACATGAACATGATGGGTTCGCTCGTTACCACCCTTACGGAAAAAACGACGCATTGGGATCCCGCACTCACCACGAGCCACATAATCCAAACTAGCCATGGCATCATTCTTGGAATCCACGAGGTTAATATCTTTCACAACAATCATAATATCAATGACAGGCTTGGATGCCATATTGGGAATGGCCGTACTTCCAATGTGGTGAATTTCCATAAAATTCTCCCCTAGCGTAGGCGTCAGAAGTGCAGCCTCTGTCATATAGAGATCTATCCAACTTGGATCGTAGGGAACGACTCTCATTTCTCGTTTTGACATGAAGGCTCTATTTGCCCTTCAACCACTGGCTACACAGATAGTCTTCTCCAATGTGTGCCAGATATTCCTGATAAGTCCCGTGATAGTCTTTAAGACCCTTCTCAGTGAGCGCAATAATCCGCGTGGCAATTTTGGAAACGAAATGCCGATCATGACTTACAAAGATAAGTGTCCCAGGATAGGCCTTCAGTGCATCTGCTAGGGCCTCTCGTGATTCTAGATCCAGGTGGTTAGTGGGCTCGTCCAACACTAAAACATTGGCTTTTTCCAAGAGAATCTGCCCAAGCATAAGCCGGCAAGCTTCTCCCCCGCTCAAAACGTTCAGACGCTTTTCCATATTCTCTTTACTAAAGAGAACCTGGCCCAACGTTTTCCGAACCTGAGGCATGGACTCTCCTGAAACGGCACTTGCAAGCCAATCCAACACCGTGTCATTCCCATGGATAACCTCATGGAGATCTTGGGAAAAGTATGAAGTAGAAACTTCATGTCCCCATTCAAAACTCCCCTCATCAGCAGAAATTTTTCCCAAAAGAATCTTCAACAAAGTCGATTTTCCAATTCCATTATGGCCAATCAAAGCAACTTTTTCTCCACGCTGTACTGAAAAAGAAAAATCATGAAGGACCTTTTTGGGGCCAAAACTCTTAGATATTCCCTTCACGCCAATTACTTTTTTTCCAGAGGGACGCTTTTGGGTAAATCTGAGAGCTGGTGCCTGCCTGGAAGATACTTTAATTTCGGGCAGTTCAATACGTTCAATCATCTTCTCCCGAGACATAGCCTGTCGGGCCTTACTGGAAGTAGCCTTAAAACGATCCACATAACGTTGCTTTTGGGCAATTTCCCGCTCAGCTGAGGTTCTTTCCTTCGTTTTTTGTTCTAAGACTTGATCCTTTTGCTTTTGAAATTTGTCATAATTCCCCACATAGTGCTGAATCTCACCATAATCTATGTCCAACATATGGGTCGCTAGATTATTAAGGAAATCATAGTCATGGGAGATGAACAGCAGCAACCCTTTGAAATCATTCCTCAAATATTCCTCTAACCAAGAAATACTCATGATATCTAAATGGTTGGTGGGCTCATCCAAGAGCAAAACATCAGGTTCTTCGAAAAGAGCCTGTGCCAGTAGAACCCGGAGTTTGTACCCACCCGACAGCGTGCTTAGCGGCTTTGTATGATATGCTTCCTCAATGCCCAGACCCGTTAAAAGCGTCTGCGCCAAGACCTCAGCCGTGTACCCATCGTTCTCAGCAATGGCCTCCTCTAGCTCTCCCAGGCGATAGCATTCTTTTTCGGAAATGTCTGATTTTGCGAGGATTTCATCCTTTTCTTGGAGCGCTTCCCATAATTTCTTTTTACCCATAAGAACCACATCAAGGATTCTTGCTTCTCCATATCGAAATTGGTCCTGACGCATCCATCCTATACGATGGCCACGTGGCACATTTATCTCGCCATTAGTTGGCAATTCTTCCCCAGATAGAACACGCAAAAGTGTTGATTTCCCAGCACCATTAGCTCCCACCAGCCCATACCGATTTTTAGACTTTAGATTTATGGATACATCATCAAACAGATGCTTGGCACCATAGTGTAAGGAAATATTTTGGAGACTAATCATAAATTCACACCACTCATTGAAAGCTGCGCAGGCTACCACTTCAGAAACAATGAGTAAACTCTTTATTGTCTCTGTTGCCCCCTGAGAAAAACCACTATTAAAGGCACTGAATAGGTGATAAAAAGTAAAATAGAAAATGGGGGGTAAGTATTGTGTCGATTCAATTGCTTAGGTTAAAAAATATTTCCCCACTTGGAAGGGAAATTGGGCTCGTTCTCATCTTTAAAATCCTCGCCCTCACTTGTCTATCTTACCTCTTCTATGGCCTCATTGATAAACCATTCACTGATACTCAGGTTGTCTCTGACACCTTGATCCACTCCCCAGCATCAGGAAACTCCCATGACTGAACTAGCTGCTGTTGATCTGTCTCGCCTTCAATTTGGAGTAACAGCTCTTTACCACTTTTTGTTTGTCCCTCTTACTTTGGGACTTTCATTTCTGTTAGCCATTATGGAAAGCGTTTATGTAATGACAGGACGTACCATATGGCGGGATATGACCAAATTTTGGGGCATACTTTTTGGTATTAACTTTGCAATGGGGGTTTGCACTGGTGTTCCATTGGAATTTCAATTTGGTACAAATTGGTCTTATTACTCCCATTACGTAGGAGATGTGTTTGGCTCCTTGTTAGCCATTGAGGGGCTCATGGCCTTCTTTTTAGAAGCTACGTTTATTGGCCTTTTCTTCTTTGGTTGGAACCGACTTACCAAATTACAGCATTTGGTTGTCACTTGGCTTGTCGCCATAGGAAGTAACCTTTCTGCCTTATGGATTCTCTTAGCAAACGGATGGATGCAAAACCCAGTTGGCTCCGAATTTAATTATGAATCCATGCGTATGGAAATGACTTCCTTTTACGAAATACTCTTTAACCCCGTTTCCCAATCCAAATTCGTTCACACACTCAGTGCAGGATATGTAACTGGAGCCATGTTTGTTCTGTCTATAAGCGCGCTCTATCTCCTCCGCGGAAAACACATATACCCTTCGTGAATAAAAGTATGGACTTTTAGGAGGCATTACCTTATAAGCTATTGTTATGAAGACGTTTTTAAGCCAATCAGAAGAAGAACAGCTAAGAAAGCAGCATAGGCGAGAGAAAAACGGTCGAGTTCGAG
>JABJFC010000085.1 GCA_018662925.1 Alphaproteobacteria bacterium
CAAACTCAGATAGCGCTTCCAATCTATTCTCAACATCAAAAAATCCTGGCTGTGACATTTATAAACCCTCCAAAAATAACCAACTATCTCTTTATATCAGATGTTTACGTCATGTCTAGAGGTTAATAGAGGCGCCCAATTCTTCATAAAATGGTTTTATTGCTTCAGTTCGGCACCGTTCAGTGCTAGCAATAGCAGACAATGAAATCATAGAGAGACTTCATGATAGAATCCTATTTAAGGCCACGATACCAGAAGGCTTTCGTTGACCCGGTTGCGAAGAAAGTCAGCAATTTCCTGTCTCCCAATTTTGTTACATTCGTTGCCTGTCTCTGCGGAATTGCCGTTTTCCCCGCCGTCTATTTTCAGCAATATGGGGCGGCTTGCTTCATTCTACTTCTCTCAGGATACTTTGACACCCTAGATGGCACCATCGCACGCCTTAAGGGGGATACTTCACCCACAGGATCCGTATTTGATATCACAGCAGATCGCATCGTAGAGCTGGTCGTTATCTTTTCCCTTCTGTATGTGGACCCCATTTCCAGAGCCATCCCAGCGTTCTGGATGTTGGGAAGTATTCTATTGTGTGTCACAGCCTTTCTGGTGGTGGGTATCTTTTCTGAGAACACAAGTAATAAGGGCTTTTTCTATAGCCAGGGCATCATGGAACGCGTCGAGGCTTTTGCTTTTTTTATCCTCATGCTGCTCTACCCAGAATGGTTTTCCACTCTGGCCTGGATTTTTTCAAGCCTGGTCATTTTGACGGCTTTTATTCACGTCTTTTGTTTTTGGAAAGCTTCTAAAACAGCCGATTAAGCATTTTTACAATCCACTTGGTACGTTCTGAAAACAACATGGGTTTGAAATAAGATCCCGCCACTATTTTAGAGATTTCTCCTCGTGTCGGATAAGGCGCAATCAAGCTAGCCATATGGCCTATTTTCATTTTTCTAGACACCATAAGACACCAAGGGAGAATAAGTTCACCTGCATGGCGGCTTACAATCGTGGCACCAAGAACTCGGCCTCGCTTTGTGGTAAGCACTTTTATACGCCCATCAATTTCTCGTTCCGCCTGAGCACGATCATTTTCTTCAAAGCTTTGCTCTAAAATCCTGACATCGGCATGTTTTGCTTTTGCTTGCTGCTCACTTAAACCCACATGAGCCAATTCAGGATCTGTGTAGGTCACCCAAGGAATGGCATCATAGTTCACAGTTGCCGGCAATCGGAACAGGGCATTTCTCAGCACCACACCTGCATGATAATTTGCAAAGTGTGTAAATTGATAGGGTCCGACAACATCACCGATAGCAAAGACACGCTTGTTACTGGTCCTTAGTCTTTTATCCACCCCAATTCCCTGGGGTGTATACTCTATGCCTGCTTTTTCAAGATCAAGCCCATTCACATTGGGCGTCCGACCCGCCGCTACCAATAGATGGCTGCCCTTAATTTGCTTGCGTTCTCCCCCATCATCTATTTGAATGATATAGCCTGCATTACCTTTTGCCACATTAAGAATACGAATTTCTTCTCTTATATCAGCCCCTTCTTCCAAAAGCCGTACTCTAATAACTTGAGTCAACTTTGGATCATCTTTATCCAGTATTGGTAGGGCCGAAAGGATACACACTTTGCTTCCAAAACGTAAAAATGCCTGAGAAAGCTCACACCCTATGGGGCCTCCTCCAATAACCAACAGGTCTTTAGGCAATTCTTTCAAATCAAAAATTGTCTCGTTGGTATGGTAGGATACTTTATCCAAGCCAGGAATAGGCGGGACCATGGGAGAAGAGCCTGTTGCAATGACAAATCGCCGCGCTCTAATGATTTGCTTGCCTACTTTAACTTCCCTCTCATTTTCGAATTGAGCACCACCCTCGATGACTTTCACCCCCAAGCCTTCAAATCTTTCGACTGAATCCTTCGGGGCTATGGATTGGATAACAGAATGAACATGTTCCCAAACTTTTTTATAGTCTACGGTTACCTTCTCTACGTTGATCCCAAGTTCTTTCCCTTTTTTAATTTCGCTCATGATATGGGCCGCCGACAGCAAAGCCTTAGAAGGAACACAGCCGTAGTTGAGACAATCTCCTCCCATTTTCCCTTTTTCGATCAATACGACCGAAGCTCCCATTTGGGCAGCCCCTGCTGCAACGGAAAGTCCTCCGGATCCGGCCCCAATTACACAAAGGTCTGCCTCAATAATATTGCTCATCCTCTCCTGCCTTTCAGATAATTGTACGCAATGGGTAAAAGAGACAGCAAAGCCAATCCTCCCAAAGCAAATAAGACCTTGGGCTCATATAATATCTGTACTGTGCTAGAAGGCTCCATTTCCAGGGCACCCCCGATACCATCGCCAACTAAGGCATAGACAGCCGTCCCAGGAATGATTCCTAAGAATGTAGCAACAACGTAGATAGAAAAGCGAATATTTAGCATCGCTGCAGCAATATTTACGACCCAAAAAGGAAAGATAGGAATAAGGCGCACAGTCATTAAATAGGACCAGGCGTTTTTCTGAAACCCGCGTTCCATATTTTTGATGAGCCCGCCTGCTTTTCGCTTTAGAATATCTCCAAAAGCACTTCTTGCCGCCAAAAATAATACGATCGCACCCGCCGTAGCACTTAAGACCACATAGAAAGTTCCCCAATAGACTCCGAACAGAAATCCTCCCGTGATTGTCAGAATTGAGGCACCAGGCAAGGAAAAGGAGACGGCTAAGATATAGGTGAGCATAAAAACTAAAACGGCCAAAAAATAATGGACCTCTGTCCATTGTACGAGGAACGCTCTGTGGGCTTGAAGAGCAGATAGACTCAGATACTCTTCGCCCCCCAATGCAAAGAAACTCAGCAATCCCATCAAAAGAATTGAAATAGGCAGATATTTCTTAAAGAAACTGGCTTTAATTCTTGACATAGACCCCCTGCATTTTTCGTGCTTATGGCTCATTTTAACACAAAAGGGAGATCTTGAGTACTGACTACAATCGACTCTTTATCTTCACGATTCTCTCATAAGAGTGATCAATCTCTTCCTCAGAGATATCTCCTCTTGAGACAGATTCCTTCACCATTTCAATGATTCGGTGGGGCAAACTCACGTCAGCTTCAACGCTACCCTTTAAAGCCGCCAAAGGATTATTGGAAAAAATCAGAATATCATTACCAGCCTTTATGGCACGGATGGTGGCCTCTTGAGTGCCAAAATTATCGTATATAGCCCCCATATGAAGGTCATCCGTTATCACCACACCATCATACTTAAGTTGCTTTCTCAGAATATCTTGAATCACGTGTGGTGAAAGGGTGGCGGGAAGGGCTTTGTCCCAGTGGGCATTTACAAGATGGGCTGTCATGATCATATCAACCATGTTTTTCTGGATTAAGCTTTTGAAAGGTTCCAGTTCTCTTTCTTGCCAAGTTTGGGTCACATCAATAAGCCCCTCATGGGTATCGCCCTTTGCTGTTCCATGACCGGGGAAATGTTTTAAGGATGTCAGCACTCCTGCTCCATGGTGAGCTTCTATAAAGGCTTTGGCATATTTTTCAACAGTCTTTACATCACTTCCAAAACTTCTCTCAATTTCTCCAATGATAGGACACATGGGGCCACTTAGGGGGTCCAAATCCACAACGGGAGAAAAGTTTAGGTTAAAGCCAAAATTTGCCACATACTGGGCAAAAGAGCTGTAGTATTTTTTGGCTTCATCAAAAGATTTGCAGTCAGATTCCACCGCTTTAGGAGATTTAAACGAAACAAATGCCCCGGCTCCCTGATCATCCCTATCCATAAATCCACTACGGGGATATAGACGCTGCACTTTTCCACCTTCTTGATCAACGGAAACAAATAGAGGCAAAACGGTTTCAAGCTTTCGAAAACCGTTTGCCAACTCCTTAAGCTGAGCAGGTGATTCTATATTCCTCCCAAAGAGAATCACACCACCAATAAGGCCTTGTTCGGCCTGTTGATAAACTTCTTGAACCCAGGGATCACTCAAGGACGTTCCACAGAACCCTACCAGAATTTTTTGGCCGATTTTTCGTGTAAGAGTATCTTCTGAAATTATTTTACTCACTTATTCATCACCCCCATCAAAGACTTTTTTGAAAATACCGGGGGCAAGAACAGAAAGAGGATTCACGGAAACACTAGGATCTCCTTTTTCCCCACCTATAGCATAATTAAAGCCCAAAAAGCCCTCCCCTTCTCCACCGGTCAAAATGGGGCCTATAAGGGGGATCTTCTTTACCAAGGCACTAAACATATAGGCAGGCGCAACACTTCCAGAGAGCTTCAACTGATCAGTTTTTCGATCGATTGTACCAGCGAGTGTTATGCCAATGGACGATCCCTTGGCATAGCCTTCACTTATCTTAAAAACATCTTCCTGTGCCTCAAAAGTAATCTCAGACATTGAGAATGGAACGCCACTGCCCGTAAGGATATTCAGCAATCCGCTGAGGGATACCATGGATAATACTTTTGCCAAAATTGGCTCATCAACGACTTTAAAGTCTTCCAGTTGTATAGTCCCTGTCAAAGGAGTCTTGTAGTCAACTGAGTGTCTTTCACCTTTTACCTCTAAGGTTCCCCCAACCACGGAATCTGTAAAATTCAAAGCACTCAAAAAAGCACCTCCATCGTCTGCATTGATGGTAAGCGTTTGTCCGTCCTCTTTCTTCGTCGGCAAAAACTTAATCTCAAATTTTGCAGGTTTGGATGTTTCTGCATCGGGAAGCAGGCCAAACAAGTCAACTTGTGTCCAATAACCCTTGGATCGCACAGCCAACCCTTTGACTGAACCTAATGCCCCCTCCCCTCCAAACTGAAGCTTTTGAACGTCAAGTGTCACCCTCATGGAGGCAAACATATCGGATTCGCCCTCCCCTTCCATAAAAGGACCCAGATTAAGCAAGTCCCCCTTACAGGAAATAGTATACTGGCCATCTGATTCTTTCTTGAGCGCACCGTTTAATTCGCCAGCACCCGCTTTCAAAAAGATAAAGCTTGCTGAATCAAGCTTTGACGCCTCATCAAAAAAAGCTTTTCCTTGAATCGTTGCGCCTCCTCCTGAAAGCACAAAGCGTGGTAACGCTGAGAATCCCCCCTGTTTCAGAGTCACTTCAATTTCAGCTTCTCCTGGGATCCCAATAGACTTTTCCCAAACCAATGGCTCAATATTCACGCGGCTTCGCATAAGATCGAGTTTCGCATTTATACTCGCAGCGTCGGGGCTTGTCTTGATATAAGAAACTTCAGCCCCCATCATCCCTTCAATATAGGGACTTAAATTCACACCAAATTCTGCAAAATCCCTATGTGATATTCGGCCCGAAAGTTTAAGTTGTGTTGTGAATGGCGAATCCGACGAAAAAACCTCTTCCCACGATAAAGAAACCGCCGCATTATTTATATTTCCATCTCCAGTCAATAGCAGGCGTTCAGTGGTGACATCTAAATCCAGACTTTGGCTTGTAAATTTATGGTCCTTATTCTGGATGGAAATTTGGTAACTTGCCTCTAAAAGTTTTGCTTGCGCATGAAGCTTAATATCGCCCAAGGACAACTTTTGGAGAAGTGGGAATCTTAAATTAAGAGATGCATTTGCGTCGCCTTCAAAAGCGTCTGTTTTGAGGCCCAGTTTGTCTACATAATTTAAGGGATCGTGATTAATAAACTTAAGCACCTTCTTTAAGGGCCCCTCTATATCCAGCGTGATATCTGCATCTTGATCTTCTTCTGAAAGATCTGTCAAAAGGATTTCTCCCCCTGTAACATGTAATCCACTTACATCTCCCGATGTAGCATGAATCTTGAATTGCTCATGGGTGAAATCGCAAACCCCATCGACATTTTCCACTGGAGGCATGCCCTTAATATAGCTGACCGTAGTTCCTTTGAATTGTATCCCACCGGATAGAGTCAAATCCTCCACAGCGCCCTGGAGGTGCACATGTGCAGAGGGAATAATCCCTTTAGAGAGGTTCTCTGTCACCCACTCCCTAGCATTTCGACCCAACTGCTTGGGCCATAATGACTCAAGATCATTCACTGGCACGTCCTTAAGCGATACATCTGCATTCAAAGAAAACATTGGCTCTTGATGAAGAGAAGAATATTTCCAGTCAAGGCTTCCCTCCAAAAGAATCTGCACGCCAGAAAGAGAAATAGAAAAGCTATCTATGGTAATTTTTTCTGGGGATATGAGACCACTTCCGCCAAACAGATCTAATGTCTGAGGTCTGGCAAAATGATTTGGGCTATCTATTTTCCCGTCATTTCCCTTTATGTCGAAGCCTATATTGGAAGACCTTGAATCCGATTTGTACAAGGAAACCTGAAAATTCTTTACCTGAAGCTCTCCTAACTCATCATCATATAAATCAAGAGTCCCTTGACGCAGATTTAAAACCGTAAAAATATTCAACGTTTTTATGACAAGTGGATAAATATCTTCAAACGAATACTGGGAATCAATCTCTACGGCACCCTTTTGGTATTTTAAGCGAATAGAAGGACGGAGAATCTCAACTTCTTCCGCATCTATCTGTCCCACAAAAATTTTGAAAAAGTTTAGAGAAACAGTCATGTTTGGAATATGTAAGACGGTTTCAGTTTCTTCTTTTACATGGACCTCTTCAAGATGAATATTTACGGGATGTTCATAGTCAGCATAAGTCAACGTTATGCCACTAACAGAAAGATTATAAGGATTAATTTTTGACTGAAGCGACTGTTCTATAGCAGGCGCAAAATAACTTAAATCAAGAGGTCCCCATGCCAAACGACCAACCAAAAGAACCGCAAAAGCGGTACATACGAGAAGAATAGCAGCCAGAAAACGTAGGATAAAAAAAGAAAGTTTTAAGTACTTTTGCTTCACCTAACGAACCAACCTACTACGCTATCCGAACATTCGGGATAAATGCCCTATAGCCTCTATATATATTTTAATTCCTTGTACATTCAAGCTTTTTCGACCCGCAAAACAAGAATGTTTTATATTTCCTCTGTCGCCTTTTCTAGCCACTTAGCTGTTTCTTTATTCACCAGAGGGCTAAGGGTTTCTTTGACTTTTTTGTGATAGCTGTTTAGCCACTTTTTTTCATTGTTATTGAGCATTGCCTTTTCAATCAGATTTACATCAATGGGCGCCATGGTAAGTGTCTCGAACTGTAACAATTCCTGTCCATCTGTCTGGCGCTCTTGACAAGGAGTCACAACGGTAAGGCTTTCAAGGCGGATCCCATACTCTCCTTCCTTATAGTACCCTGGCTCATTGGAAAGAATCATTCCTGGACACAATGGCGCTCCAAATCGTCTGGGAGAAATGCATTGAGGCCCCTCGTGGACATTCAAGTAACTTCCAACCCCATGTCCCGTTCCATGGCCATAGTCTAAACCCACTTCCCATAAAGGCGCGCGCGCCAAGGCATCTAACTGTCCCCCGGTTGTTCCTTTTGGAAACCGCGCGCTTGCAATGGCGATATGACCTTTTAAAACTCGGGTAAAACGTTCCCTTTGCTCCTCAGAAGATTTTCCAACAGCTACCGTACGCGTAACATCTGTCGTCCCATCCAAATATTGAGCCCCTGAATCCAGTAAATAAAGACCATTTGGCTCAATGGTCCGGTCGCTTTTTTTGCTAGGAGCATAGTGGATAATGGCACCACTGGGACCCATGGCCGAAATAGTGTTAAAACTTAGCCCTTTGAATAAATCCTGTTTTTCACGATATTCTAAAAGCCTTTCCGCTGCTGACAATTCAGTCAAATCACCAACGAGAGAGGCACGTGAGAACCAGGCCAAGAACTCGGTCAAAGCAACCCCATCCCGTATGTGGGCCTGACGCATACCCTCGGCTTCAACATTGTTTTTGCAAGCCTTGGGCAAAAGGCACGGATCTTGTTTTCTTAAAATGCTAGCACCTGCAGATTTCAAAGTCTCAATAACACCAACCGTACAAACCTCTGGATCTAGCCGCACCATCAACTTTTCTGCCCCCATGGCTTTGAGCGCGGGGTCAAAAGCGTGCGGATCATGAAAGCGAACATGCTCTAGGTTGTCTTGGATCTCCTTGCTCAAACGACCTTTTGAAAGAAATACATCCACAGAGGCATCTCCATTTAGGACGGCAAATCCCAGGGCAAGGGGCGTATATTGCAAATCACTGCCACGAATATTTAAAAGCCAATTCATGGAAGGAACATCTGAAATTATGGCCGCATCTGCCCCTAGCTTCTTACAAATGGTCAGACGCTTTTCCATGGAGGAGAGCCCAGCATATTTTAAGGGGTGCAGCACAACCTTGGAATCCGGCAATGGTGGACGCTTGTGCCATACATCATCCAGAGGGTTATTTTGACATGGAACAAGTTCTGCTGAGGCTTGTTTGCAAACATCACGAAAGTCTTTTAGCTCAGACTCCAAATGAAGAGTTGGATCATATCCTACTTTCATGCCCGCTTTGAGATTCGCAGAAAGATACTGCCTCGGCGATCCCTCAACGAAAAACTGGTAGATACTCAACCTTTTTGGATCTACCTGTTCCTTCGCCTGGATTGTATAACGCCCATCCACAAACAGAGCGCCTTTATCAGAGAAAACAATTGCGGTCCCTGCAGAGCCGGTGAATCCCGTTAAAAAGGCAAGACGCTCAGAAAATTCAGGCAAATATTCATTCTGATACTCATCCCCATGGGGCACTATAAACCCGTCGAGCTCTTGTTTTTTCAACTCTTCCCGAAAGAGGTTGAGATTGTTGGCCTTTGTCATTCTATTTCAGCATCCTATAGAGAGGCCATTCGTGAGGATGGAAGCCCTAATTTTTCACAGGCCGTTTTAATACGTTGGCATGCGGTCTCCAAAAGTTTGGTATCCAGAGCGTAAGAAACCCTTAAGTAAGGAGATAATCCAAAAGCAACACCCGGGACGACGGCTACATCGGCACTGTCCAAAAGATAGTCAGCAAAGTCGGTATCTGAATTCAAAATTTTACCCTCTGGAGTCTTGGCCCCCATGATGCCTTCACATGAAGGATAAACATAAAAAGCACCTTTGGAAACTTGGCAAATCAGGCCCGGGGTTTCGTTAAAAATCTTAACGACTAAATCGCGCCGGTCTTTGAAAATCCTATTCCTTTCCTCCATAAAATCCTGTGGACCATCTAAAGCTTCGATTGCCGCCATCTGACTAATAGAACACGGATTCGAGGTGCTCTGGGATTGCAGTTTCTTCATGGCCTTTATAAGATCTGGATGGCCGGCACCATACCCAATGCGCCAACCTGTCATGGCATATCCCTTTGAGACCCCATTCACGACTAGTATACGATCCTTGAGTTTTGGATTAAGAGTCGCCAAGGAATGGAAAACCATATCATCGTACAAAATATGCTCGTAAATATCGTCGGAAAGAACATGAACATGAGGATAGGCCATAAGTACTTTTGCCAAAGCAAGAAGCTCTTCTTTCGAATAAACACCGCCCGTGGGATTAGAGGGTGAATTTAAGATAAGCCACTTCGTCTTGGGGGTGATGGCCTTTTCCAAAACCTTAGGCGTTAATTTAAAATCATCTTCCCGAGCACAAGGGGCTATTTTTGGTGTGCCGCCTGCGACAATCACCATATCTGGATATGACACCCAATAAGGGGCCGGAATAATAACTTCATCATCCGGATTAATAGTTGCCAGAAGCGCATTAAAAAGAACTTGCTTGGCCCCACAGGAAACAAGAATTTGGTCCGGCGTATATTCCAGGCTATTCTCTCGCGCTAATTTTGCACAAATAGCTTTTTTGAGTTCAGGGGTCCCATCTACCTGAGTATATCGGGTTTTCCCGTCCTTAATGGCCTGAATAGCCTTTTCTCTGATTGGGGCAGGCGTATCGAAATCTGGCTCCCCAGCCCCCAATCCTATAACGTTTCGACCTTCCGCTCTTAACTTTGCTGCCTTAGCAGCAATCTCCAGAGTAGGAGATGGTTTGATCATATGAACACGATCTGCAATAAAACCCATTCTTGTCCTCCACTATTGTAGCCCCGTACAATCTATAGATTTTTGAGGCCATTAACAAGAACCCAAATGGAAAATCAGCTGGAGTTTCTGAGGTGAAATATAATTCTAGACAGCGTAGCACCTCCAAATTTCATTCTGCTAAAATCAATTCCGGGAAAATTTTTCATTATCAGAAGGTAAAAACATGCTTTTTAAAGAATTCTCTGAATAATTCGACTGAACTACAAAAATACTGTAGAATCAAAGGCAGGATAGAAAATTAGCAGGAGGCGAAAATGGTTAAGTGTAGATGTTTAGTATATTCCTTAATTTTGGGGATGTTTGGGTTTGTATATAGTGAATATGCAGAGGCAAGAAAGGCGCATAACATTCGTCAGTATAAGAAGTGTGTAAAAACTGATATGGAGAAGGTCCCTGCATGTGCTGGTGTTGCTCACAGTCTCGTATATAATGCACCTCATTTTGCGACACCTTATGCAGAAGTTTACATAGAGGATGATAGTAAGCCGCCAGTATCCCTCAGTAAGGCATTAGAAGACACAAAGGAGGGTGAATACGCTTGGGGTACAGAATTTGAGAAACAACTAACCAGGAAGCAAACAGATTGCTACTATCATGCTGCTGTTGCTGGTAAAGATCATATATTCAAATCGTGTTGTAAACATTATGGAACGTGGCACGATAAACCACCAGGTGGTTTAAAATTTATGCCTTCTCCTATGCCGCGTGCTACGGACGTTGGATACTGTGACTTTAAGGACTAACTAAAATCGCTTTGCGCTTCCGTCTTCGCAATGCTACGACGTGACGGGGCGCTATGGCGTGATTGTTATGACCTCTTTTCACAGGCCTCTTGTCTCCTATTTTCGTTTTTAGTAAAAATCGAAAATAGGAGCCTTTCTTATTTTCGCCAACACCCATAAAAATCAAATGGTGATTCTGGTCTAAGATGTAATTCTCACAACGGAAACACTCCAAATTCCATTCTGCTAAAATTAATTCAGGGAAAATTTTTCATTATCAGAAGGTAAAACATGCTTTTTAAAGAATTCTCTGAATAATTCGACTGAACTACAAAAATACTGTAGAATCAAAGACAGGATAGAAAATTAGCAGGAGGCGAAAATGCTTAAAGGTAAATGTTTAATATATTCCTTAGTTTTGGGGATGTTCGGGTTAGTTTATTGTGAATATGTAGAGGCCAAGGAAGATGGCAAAAAAGACGTGGCCAAAAAAGTAATTGGCAAAGGCGTGCATGAGGCAAGTGTAGAAAGCAGCAAAGGGCTGTATAAGAAATGTGTATCAAAAAACTTGCATAAGGCTCCACATTGTAAAGGCATAGAACATAAGGTTGTGAGCGCACCTGATTTTACGGAACCTTACAACGAGTTCTATTTAGATGAAGATAGTAAAACTTCCGTTAAACGCAAGCAAGCAAAACGTTACCTTAGAATGCACAAAGGTGACACGATTTGGATGACAGGACTAGATAAGCAGCTCACAGAACGAGCAGGTGATGATGGAATGCGCTGCTACTACTTTGCTAATAGGGAAGCTGATACTGGTGTTACGGGTGGTGTCTTAAAAAGTTGTTGTGAACCACATTCTGGAACATGGCACGCTGGAGCACCTGGTGGTTTAAAATTTCATGGTCACCATTTTAAAGGGCAATCAGGAGAGGTTGGATTCTGCGAGTTTAATAAAGGCTAACTAAAATCGCTTTGCGCTTCCGTCTTCGCCCCGCTACGGCGTGACGGGACAAGTTCATACTTCGCGATGCTACGACGTGAGGGGGCGCTACGATGTGATTTTGAATCTTATCTGGCATCAGTTTTATGGATCCGGCGCTTATCCGTCTTCGCTCCGCTACGACGTGATGAATCAATATTTCTCATACAGTTACCCTCCAAATCCCTAATGGCCGGGAAGACGTTGTAGCGTAAGCGAAGAGGCATCCGCCTTTCTTGCTGTTGTTTGTCCGTATATACCTCGTTCTATCTTTTCAAAACAGCCTCTTTATGCTATCCAGCATAGCAATTACGAACTGAAAAACCTGAGCATATAGAACATTAGAGGAATCACTTCATGAATTTACCAAAACATTTCTTTGCATCTTTTGCTTTTATCGCTGCCCTTATCCTGGTCGTTCTCACTTCCTATTGGGTCTTTCATGACTCTACAAATGAAGAACCCCTTGTGATTCATAAAGAAGGTTCTGGAGCCGCCGCTATTGGAGGAGCCTTTACCTTAATCGACCAAAATGGACATCAACAGACCGACGATATCCTAAAAAATAAGCTAAGCCTCATCTATTTTGGATATAGTTACTGCCCCGATATTTGTCCTACGGGCCTCCACGCCATGACCGTTGCCTTAGACATGCTGGAAAAGGAACTGGGGCCTGAAACGGCAAACAAAATACAACCCATTTTCATCACGGTCGACCCTAACAGAGATACTTCATCCCAACTTAAAATCTATATGCAAAACTTTCATCCCAGATTTATGTCACTCACGGGAAGTACAAAGCAGGTCCAAACAGCCATTTCTGCCTATAAAGTCTATGCCTCAAAATTTGAAGAAGAAGGGATGGACGACTACCTATTGGATCATTCTTCCATTGTTTACATTATGGACCCAGAGGGAAACTATGTTTCGCACTTCACCCATGCGACACCCCCCGAGGAAATGGTAAAAATCATAAAAGAGCAATTATAATTGTAGCTTCTTTAGCCCCTCTACCACTTTTATAAGTCTAACTTCTTTAGTTCCTCTACCACTTTTATAAGTCTAACTTCTTTAGTTCCTCTACCACTTCCGCATTGGCCGGCAAGAACTTATAGCTTTCAATTTCCGTTGGAAATACCCACTCTAAACGCTGGCCATCATGTCCCGTGGGACCCCCTTGCCATTTTGAGCATACGTAAATAGTCACCAGCACATGAAAATCCTGGTAGTCATGAGAAATAAACGTGAAAGGCCTTAAATCATTGGACTCAACAAAAATCCCAATTTCCTCCTGGAACTCACGAATCATTGCGTCTTCTGGGGTTTCCTTTGGTTCCAGTTTGCCGCCGGGAAACTCCCAAAAGCCCTCCATAAACTTGCCCTCCGGCCGTTGTGCAATAAGAACCTGACCGATTTCATTGATTAGGACGCCTGCTGTCGCAAGTCGTAGGTGCTTTTTTGGTTCCAGAGAAGCGTCGCGCACAGGTTTACTCATAACTTTGATCCTCACTTGTGATGAATATTAGAGTAATTCTCGTACTAAGTGAAGCTTATGCTGCTATACTGCAAAAACTGACCTTTTTAACGAAGCAGAAAGTCAATACTAATCAATAACTTAGATATAAAAAAGTATACTTAATATTATTATTATTTTACAATAGAGCAGTGTGACTAATAATTTTAATAACACTTATTTATTTGCTTGGGGAGAACTCAGGTTTTATTTATGAGGGGAGGCCTTCATTGTTGAACTCGATCATTAAAAGCGTCATGTCTCTTTTGACTTTGGTTTCGGTAGAATCCTCTGATTTTGTCAAAGGAATCTTTGAACCATCTTCTGGTGTGCCAACAAAAGAGGTTTCAAGTACTTTAAACCCACCCCGGGACTTCAACAAAAAATCAGTCAAAATCCTTTCCTTAGATGGGGGCGGTGTTAAGGGAATTATTTCCGCTCGAATCTTGCAGGAATTTGAAAAATGCACGGGGAAGCCCATTGCTAAAATATTTGATGTTATGGGTGGCACCTCAACGGGTGCTCTTCAAACGCTTTTTCTGTCAACCCCAGGTGAAAACGGAAATAGCAAATACACAGCCAAAGAACTAACAGCCATTTATCGCAAACACATGAAAGATGTTTTCCAAAATACATTTTGGCAAAGATTAAAATCAGGCTGGGGATATTTTTCTCCAAAACATAGCTCCAAAGGCATTGGGAAAATGGCTAACGAATATTTAAAAAAAGCAGAACTCAAAGAAGCAATATCACCCATTATCCTCTTATCAATTGATTTGAATAATGCAAGACCACATTTTTTTCAATCTGAAAGGGCTAAGGAAGACCCGTCTCAAAACTATCTCTCAAAAGATCTGGCCACAGCTGTAACTGCAGCTCCCATCTTTTTTTCTCCCCAAATTTTAAAGAATTCTCTAGGAGAAGAAAAAATAATTATGGATGCTGGTATAGTTGTTAATAATCCTACTATACAAGTCATTTCTGAAGCACACAAGCTTTACCCGAAGATGGATAATCTTTTAATCGTATCAATAGGAACTGGGAAAAATAAATTCAACTTCCATCCCAGGAAAATGTTGAACGCAGGAGCTATCACCTGGATGGAAGACTTTAAGTTATTTAAGTTTATGATAGTGGCAGAAGTTCAAGACCCAGATGTGGTACTAAATGATATATATGACGAAAATCGAAAGAATAAAAACTACTATAGACTTGAGCCAGAACTAACTGAAAACACATCTGAAATCGACAATGCCTCAGACAAAAACATGGGTGAACTTTATGAGATTACAGAAAAGTACATTCATGATAACGCCGCAGAAATCGCAGAGATCTGTGAAAAATTAAAAAAGGATTGAAAAGAACTGCACACCTCACGTCCACTTCGGACACATTAAACAAATATGACAATTTGCTACCTTCATTGCCAGTTCTAGCCACACCCAGCAAAATTTACCAAATTTCAGCTTGCGACAAAAGCACAGGTGGCTTAGAGTGTGGTCGAATTTATGAATATAAATTGCAGAGGAATTGATGTCTGAAAGCAAAAATCAAGGTCCAGCTCTACCCACTGAAATCAAAGCCCTTTCCTTTGAAAAGGCCCTACATGAACTAGAATCTATCGTTCGTGGCCTGGAAGAAGGCCAAAGTTCTCTGGAAGAGTCTATCAATTCATATGAACGGGGTTCTATGTTGAAACAGCACTGTGATCTAAAACTAAAAGAAGCCAGACTTAAAATTGATAAGATTACCACCGTTAATCCTCAAGGTGATCCTAAACTAGAGCCCTTTACGGCCGATTAGGAGTATGTAATGGAAACGCTAAAAGACAACTTAAAGAAAATCAATGCGGAAGTGCATACAGTACTGCGAGAACTTTTGCCTCCTGCAGAGGGAATCGAGGCCAGCCTTATCGATGCTATGGAATATGCAACCCTAGACGGTGGAAAAAGGCTACGACCTTTTTTGGTATTAAAGACTTCGGAAATGTTTAATGTATCCAAGGACTCTGCTCTACGTACGGCTGCAGCCGTTGAAATGATTCATTGCTTTTCTTTGATCCATGACGACCTGCCAGCAATGGATAACGCCGACATTCGGAGGGGAAAACCTTCCTGTCATGTTCAATTTGGTGAATCAACAGCCATTCTGGCCGGAGACTCTCTACAGTCACTGGCTTTTGAAGTCTTAGCAGATGAAAAAACCCATTCTGATCCCCGCGTCCGTGTAGAATTGGTACGTGCCCTCGCAAAAGCTAGCGGCTATCAAGGCATGTCTGGTGGACAAATGATAGATCTGGCAACTGAAAACCAAAAACTAGATATGGGATCAATTATACGTCTTTTGCGCTTAAAAACAGGAGAGCTCTTCGCCTTTAGCTGTGAATCAGGCGCTATTCTCGCAAACACATCTGCAGAATCTAGACATGCTCTACACGCCTATGCCCATGACTTTGGACTCGCTTTCCAAATTGTTGATGATCTCTTGGATGAAACTGGCACTGAACAAGAGCTCGGAAAACCAACTGGAAGCAGCAGTGTTCTAGGAAAAGCAACCCTTGTAAATCTTCTTGGAATTGATAAAGCCAAGGAACAAGCTCGCATATTGGTAAATCAGGCCATAACCCATCTTGACTATTTTGATTCAGAAGCTGATCCTTTAAGGGAAATTGCTCAGTTCATCTTAGATCGTCGATCATAAAGGTTCTTACATGGAAGTTATATTAATCCCTCTCCTCGCTCTCTTTAACACGCTCGTCAATCTTTATGTCTGGGCCATCATTATCTATGCCGTTCTGACCGTCTTAATCTCCTTAGACGTCGTAAACAAAAATAATCGGTTTGTCTTTTTGGTAGGGGGCTTTCTCTTCCGTATTACAGATCCCACACTTCGAATCGTCAGAAGGTTTCTACCCAACCTGGGGGGCGTTGACCTATCACCCATAGTGGTAATTATTGGCCTCTATTTTGTACAAGCTGTTCTTAACGGTCTGGTGCACCGCCTTCTTTCATAAAAAAGCCTTCTTATACTATCTTTCCCCTTCCCATTTACAACAGATTGAGGGAAACGCATGGATAACATAATTGCCGGTCAGGCTATTGCCGAACACCTTAAAAATCAACTTGCAACAGAGGTCTCCGAGTTTTATGAGCACCATAAAATTCGGCCTGGGCTTGCAATCATCCGTATTGGTGAAAATCCAGCGAGCGAGATCTATGTACAGCATAAACTCAAGTGCGCAAAACAAGTTGGCATCAAGGCCCAGGAATTTCACTTCGAGAAAACGACTCCCCAGGAAATTCATTCCCTTATTTCAAAACTGAATAGAGACTCAACGATCCATGGAATTATTGTACAACTCCCCCTACCGGACTCTCTCCCTCAATTAGACATTCTAAATGCCATCTCTCCAAAAAAAGATGTAGATGGATTGCATTCACTCAACCAAGGATTACTGGCTCAAGGTAACACAGACGGTCTAATCCCGTGCACTCCCATGGGGTGTTATCTGCTTTTAAAAGCCTGTCATGAAGACCTGACTGGGAAAAATGTAGTCATCGTTGGGCGCTCTACCCTCGTTGGGCGCCCCCTTGGGGCCCTTCTGTTGACTAAGAACGCTACGGTTACCATCACCCATTCAAAATCAAAAGACCTATCCTCTCTCTGCTCTAAGGCGGATATTCTTATTTCAGCTGTCGGACGCCCAAATTTCATCAAAAAGGATTGGATTAAGCCTGGCGCCACTGTCATTGACGTGGGAATCATCAGGGTGCCAACCTCTGCTACAAAAACAACCCTTACAGGAGATGTAGATTTTGATTCTGTCAAAGGGGTTGCGCAACACATCACCCCTGTTCCAGGAGGCGTAGGGCCAATGACCGTTGTGTGCCTCTTAAAAAACACCCTGAAAGCTGCACAAATAAGCCTTTCAAAAGATGTTCATTACCCCGTCGACCTTCCCTAGTTTCATAGAAAAGGCCTGCAATAGAGGCCTTGATCTCATTTTGCCGCCGAGATGCTTAGGCTGTCACAGTTTGATCCAAAGCCACAGCTCTCTTTGTCTTTCTTGTTGGAATCAGCTGACTTTTATAACGAGCCCACAATGCCTTCTCTGTGGCTTTCCTTTTGAACTTGAAATGCAAAAACAGACCCTTTGTGGCGACTGCATAAAGCAAAAACCTAAATTCAAACAAGCGCGTGCGAGTCTCATCTATACTGACTCTAGCAAAAAACTCATTTTACCCTACAAACACGGAGATGCTCTACACTTTACGCCCCTCTTCACAAATTGGCTTTTTCACACTGGAAAAGACTTTTTTCCTGAAATAGATATCATTGTACCTGTTCCCTTACATTGGACGCGCCTTATAAAACGCCGCTATAACCAAGCGGCTCTCCTAAGCCTCGCCTTAAGCAAGAAAACAAAACTTTCTCATTTACCAACCCTGTTGAAACGTCGCAAAATGACAAAATCGCAAGGACAGCTGTCATCGCTACAAAGACTTAGAAATGTCCAAAATGCTTTTACTGTCCCGTCCAAATACCTGCAGCGTCTGAATCAGCAGCACGTTTTGCTCATTGATGATGTGTATACTTCTGGAGCAACAATTAATGCCTGTACATACACTCTTCTAAAAAATGGAGCAAAAACTGTTTCTGTCCTTACCGTTGCACGTGTTATAAAGAATTAGTTCCATGCCCAGCTGTTACAGCGCTTTTACCTCCTCTTACAAAAAATTATCTTGACCAATGGGGTAGAGAACCTTAAACAATTGAATAGGATAGAACCGGGTAGGTGTTGAGTGATTGTATATAAGTTAAAGTGCTCTTTTGATCATTTTTTTGAGTCCTGGTTTCGCAATAGTGAAGCCTATGAAGCTCAGGTGAAGCATGAGCTTGTCTCTTGTCCATTCTGTGATTCCACGCAAATCTCAAAAGCCCCCATGGCCCCTAGACTTTCTTTCTCAGGATACCTTAATTCTAAAAAAGAATACGTTAAAGATTCCAATGGGCCGCAAAACAAAGACACCTCAGCTAACCAACAGCAAAATCCCCTTGCGAATGAGGAGAATTTTTCAACTTTTCCTACCGGCGCCATAAAAATGGTAACTGAAAGCCCTACGACACCTCCCTTTTCTTCGGAACGTGCTAGGCTACCCACACATATTGGAAACGCCAAAAAGCACGTCCCTAGTGATGTTCCTCCAGCAAATAAGGTACGCAAGACCCTATCGGAACTTAAACGCCTTGTTGAAAAGACGTGTGATAATGTCGGAGATAATTTTCCCGAAGAGGCCCGTAAGATTCATTACGGGGAAACAAAAAAGCGCAATATTCACGGAAAAGCGACTCTAAAGGAGTTGGTAGATTTGAAGCAAGAAGGCATAGAGGTTTCTCCCCTGCCATTGTTTCCACGGGAAGACGCATAACGCCTGCAACCATCATAGAAAAACGACGCGAGCTTGACGCCATGAAAAAAGCCAAGGGCGTAAGCCCTTGGCTAAATAATTCTTGGGGAGGCAAAAACTGAATAACTTGACCAAAGCATTTAAAACTAAACCAGTCATACCATCTGATTTTAGTTATAAGGGTTATAGAGCTGAGATGCACGTGATAATTGGTTAATGCAGGTATCTAATTCTGTTAAGTGCCATGCTCGGTATGCTGTTTGCGAATAATAAAAAGAAAATTACGGCCCTAAAAAAATCTATGCTTTTAGCAATCTTAGGAAACGCGTTTTGCAAATTTAACGGAAATCAACCCTAGGAGCCCTCCAAAAACTAAATAGATAGCTGGGGCAGCTGGCGACCCAGTTAACTCAACAAGAGATCCCGCAATAACTGGCGTTGTCCCTCCAAAAAGGGCGACGCCTACAAAATAGCTAAAAGACATGCCACTGCATCGTTCTTTCACTTTAAAGAGCTTAGGAATAAGGGCACCGCTAGGAGCTACAAAGGCAGCCCCTACAATACTGAGAACCAGCTGAAGTATAAATATATCTTCAAGAGTTATCTTTGTCATGAGGGGCAAAAACAAAACAGGTGAGACAATACACGTAGCAATAGACGCAACGCTCATTAGTCTTTCCTTCCCAATTCTATCAGAAAGGTGCCCCATGATGGGAAGCAAGAAGATCCACAGGATCATCGTAGACATGTTAATCAACAAAACATTGGAAGACTGCATTTGAAGCTTTGTTGTCATAAACAGGTTCATATATATGGAGATACTGTAGAAGGGAATGAAAGCAGCGCCACCAATGCCCATTGTACACAGCATATTAATTTTACTCCCCCGTAAAATATCTATAAACGGAATATGCTTGTTTTCCACTTCCGTGCTGATATCAAGAAAGACGGGGCTTTCATCTAAAGAGTTCCGCAATGAAAAAATAATGCAGCCAAAAATGCCTCCAATAAGAAAAGGAAGCCTCCAGGCCCAATCAGGCATAATAGAAGTGGTGAAAAAGGCCCCTAAACCCGTTACAAGAGTCGCCCCCAAAAAGCCAGAGGTGCTCAGCATACTGCCCGCAAAGCCTTCACGTCCATTTCGGGCGTGTTCATTGATAAAGACCGCTGCTCCACTATAGGCCCCTCCGGCGCAAAGCCCTTGCAAGAGCAAAGCCAAAATAAGCGTAAGCGGTGCTATAACGCCAATCTCATTATAGGTTGGCAATACGCCTATAATTGTGGTGGGTAAGGTCATCAGTAAAATGCTTAAAATCAAAGCCTTACGCCTTCCCATTTTATCACCATAGTGGCCAAAAAAGATTCCTCCAATTGGCCTCATGACGAAACTGGCCGCAAAAACACCCATGGCGGCCAAAGAAGACGTTATATGGTTCTCTGCGGGGAAAAAGAGAGGGGATATAAGAGCTGCGAAATAACCGTATAGAACAACATCATAAGTTTCCAAGGCGTTGCCAAACATTGCAATTGCTATCGGCCTATGTCGCTTGAAAGCATACTCCATTTTCTACCACCCTACCCCGTTGAAGAAGGCTTCAGAACAGACTCTAGATAGTCTCCAAATGCTTCCACACGCTTGATGTTTTTCATTTGCTTTGGATAGGAATAATAAACCTTTGTAGACGGTCCTACCCAATCAGGAAGAATTTGGACTAAAGAAGATTTCTTGACGGGAGGATATTGGTCCGATATAGCTATAATACCCACCCCTTGCTCTGCCATTTGTAACAAGCCAGGTCCTAGATTAATACGAAGAAAAGACTTTCTCGTATTCTCAGCTGTTTTACCTGCATGTAAAATCCAATTCACATTTCCATAGGGATGCAGATGGTCATCATTGTACGTTAAAAGCCTATGATCAGCCAAGTCCTCAACTTTTTTAGGACAACCGTGCTTCTCTACATAATCGGGGCTCACATATAGTTTGGGACTAAAAGTAACAAGATACCTTTGAACTAATTCGTTCTGATGGGGAATAAGAGGTCGTATAGCGGCATCTGCATTTCGAACGTTCAAGTCCAATTCATCGTCGTTTCCAATAACGGCCAGGCGAATATCCGGATACTGATCCAAAAAGCCCTGAGTATAAAAGGGGATCCACATAGAAGCTAAAGCGATGGTTGTCGCTATACGGAGGGGGCCTTCGGCTTTTGAAATATCCTCAGCGAAAAGAGACTCTACGCTTTCTGCTTCAAAAGCCATTTTCTGTGCAATGCTATAAAGGACTTTCCCTTGTCTGGTTAATTCTAAACCGTGAGGGATCCGGTGGAATAGTTTTGTTTTCAATTGGTGCTCAAGCTGCATGATAGATCGACTCAGCGCAGATTGGCTAATGTGCAATTGGTTCGCAGCGGCAGTAAAACTCCCTGCTCTTCCGACTTGATAAAAGGTTTTTAACTTTTCCCAATTCATAAAGTTTTTCTCACTCTACACCCCTAATGACAACTAGCTTTTCTACAAGCTACAGCAGTTGTTCTATATATCCAAGTACAAAAATTAACTATTTTGTAGACACATTAGGTATTCTTATATAGTTTCTTATTGATTTGGGTAACGTGAATTTTAAGAATACGAAGAGCCAACATATGTCTAAATGGAAAAATAACAGGCTTATTCTAGCCACATCAGCCGGACACATCCTTGAGTATTATGACTCTACCTTGTATGGGTTCTTCGCTGTTATGCTCGCCCCCCTGTTTTTTCCCTCTGAAAGCCCAGCTATTGCCACAATTTGTAGTTTTATCGTCTTTGCCGCTGGATTTGTCATGCGCCCCTTCGGAGGACTTATTTTTGGGCACCTGGGAGACCGATATGGCCGCAAGATTGCTTTCCTTCTTTCAATCGCCCTTGTAACGGTCCCAACCTTTGGCATTGGCTGTCTCCCAACTTATGAAATGATAGGCGTTGCGGCGCCTTTTTTGTTGATATCCTTTAGACTTTTGCAGGGGATTTCTGTTGGGGGAGAATATGGTGGTGCGGCAATATTTATCAGGGAACACGTGAAAAAAGAACAAGTAGGCTTTGCTGGTAGCATGCTCGCTACACTAGGGTTTGTTGGTGCTGTAACGGGAACACTTCTGGGAAGTTTCTTCACACGCTCCCATATCGTTTCCTGGGGATGGAGAATTCCTTTTCTCCTCGGCGGCGTTTTTGGTATCGTCATATACTTTTTAAGACGTAATCTAGTTGAAACACCTACTTTCCAAGATATCAAGAACAAGGGAAAGGTCGTAAAACTCCCTATCCTCTCCGTATTAAGAAAACGCCCTTTAAATATCCTGCGCGGCGTTGGAATCGGTGTAAATACCGTAACGCCGTTCTATCTTGGCATTATCTATATGAATTCGGTTCTCAAGAGTAAGTTTCATTTAGCAGCCTCTGAGGTGTTAGCCTGTAATACAGCTATCATGCTCCTATGGATCCTTCTGCTTCCACTAGCAGGGTATATTTCTGATAAAATAGGGAAAACACGACTTATGGCTTTTTCAGCCATCGGAACCCTTCTCCTGGCCTATCCCTCCTTTCTCTATATCCATGCAGTGACTTCTCTGAGCGCACTGATTACCTTTCAAATTCTCATAAGCCTTCTCAGTATTTGCTTTGTTGCACCTTGTTCCGCTGTTCTTCCCGAGCTCTTTCCTCCTGAGGAACGATACAGTGGTTCCGCCTTCAGCTATTCCCTGGGTGTTGCGATCTTGGGGGGAACTGCCCCTCTTATTGTCGCTTCATTAGTCAACCATGGTTTTATCATGGGACCCGCATTTTATCTGATCTTTTCAAGCATTTTAGGATTTCTAGCTGTATTCGACGTCAAGCTATTCCAAGACGTTAAATTGCAACATGAAGTTAAACATAAGTTAGCTGCGTAAAGTAAAGCACGATTGATAGATTTATGGCTATTCCACTTCCCCTTAATCCAGAAATTTTTTTACGTCCGACTTTAAATAGTATGGGGTATATGTATGCAAAAAATAATGCGTATACAGATGCCTATTACAAGTACATTGTCTCTAATGGAGGCCCTACCCTAGATATTGGCGTTGCCTTCGGGTATACAACCTTTAAAGCACTCGCATGCGGTGTCAAAGTCCATGCAAATGATATTTGCCCCCAGCACCTAGATATTGTTAAGAAAGAGTGTCCTGACTCATACAAAAAAAACCTCGAGCTCGTTCCTGGTAAATTTCCTACAGCGGTTGATTTCGATGAAAACACCTTTCAATCCGTTCTTGCCTCGAGGATTTTACATTTTCTGACAGGAGATGAACTTGTTGAGGGACTCGCTAAGATATTTCAGTGGCTAAAGCCGGGAGGAAAGCTTTTTATTATTGCCGAATCTCCTTACAAAAAACTATTTGCACCCTTTATTCCCACCTATAAGAAGCGAGTACTGCAAAACATGTCATGGCCAGGGGAAATTACCAATTTGTCCAAATACGCCACTGGGCGCATGGATCACCTGCAGGAATTTATTCATTTACTCGACGACAAGACTCTCGGCAGAGAGCTGCGAAACGCCGGGTTCAAGGTGGAAAAAATCAGCATGTTCTCCAAGAAATCCCTCCCTTCTGATGCACAACTTGATGGCCGTGAATCTGTCGGCGCCATTGCTGTAAAACCTGAATAGTCGGCCGCACGTCAAGTGTTCGTAATCTCTCCTGTATGAATCAGCTTCTCGGGACCGGCTTCTGTTTTTAAAATGAGGGCACCGACTTCGTTTAGGCCCACAAGTGTCCCGTTTTCTTCATGGGGCGCCCTTAAGGAAATTTCAGATCCAAGAGCATAGGCCCTCTTTAGCCACTCATCCCTAATAGGAAGAAACCCTTGCTCTAACCAAAGAGTGTAAAAATGCCAGAATTGTTTACAGAGAACGGGCAAAAAATCGTCTACTGTCACCAATTTTTGAATTTCCTCTTTAAGACAGCCAGCTGGAAATAGAGCCTTTTGAGGGGCTTCTATGAGATTTACTCCGATTCCTACGATGCAAGTGGTGGATCTGGAAGTTTCTTGAAAATCTGATTCAACCAGAATTCCCCCCACTTTCTTGCCATTTACGATCACATCATTGGGCCATTTGTACTGAAGGTTAATATTCTCAGATGAGAAGGTCTCAATTGCTTTGCCAACCGCGATTGCCGCAACAAATGAAAGCTGGGGCATTTGTGCAATAACAAGAGTCGGCTGTCTCAAAAGAAACGAAGCATATAAATTTCCCTCTGGCGACACCCACTCTCGGCCCAAACGACCACGCCCCTTCGTCTGAGATTTTGCACACACGACATAAATAGATTCTCGGTCATTCGCAAGGACTGGATCCTCTATAAGTCCTTTCGCTATATCGTTGGTGCTCTCAACGGTTCCATATGATTTTAAAACGAAGTGTGGCGGCAATCTCTCCATCACAGATTCGTAATCGCAGCAAGAGCAAGGCTGGTACTCTGGACTAAAAGATTTGGATAGAGGATGAAAGACATTATCACCACCGCACTAACGGTCATTGGGATCGCTAAGCTGTATGGGGTAGAAACTTCAATAACACTCTCCGGTTCATCAAAATACATATACTTTACGATGCGAATATAATAAAACGCCCCAACGACGCTGGCCAGAACACCCACGATCGCCCAAATAACAAATCCGGCTTCGATGGCTGCTATAAAGACGTAGAACTTAGCAAAAAATCCGGCTAAAGGAGGTACCCCTGCCATTGAGAATAAGAAAGCAGCTAAACAAAAGGCAATTTTGGGACTCGTTTTTGACAACCCTTTTAAATCCTCAATCACGTCCACAAAATTTTGCTTCTCTTCGCCCAGAGGATATCGCAGACAAAGAAGGCAAGCAAATATCCCTGCCGTCATAAAAACATAGAGGCTCAAATAGATTAGAACGCTCTGGAAGCCTTCGAATCTTCCAGAGGCCAACCCCAACAGAGAAAATCCCATATGAGAAATGGAACTATAAGCCATTAATCTTTTCATGTTGGACTGGGCAATAGCCGCAAAGGCCCCCCAAACCATGGACAAAACTGAAAGAGCGAGGATAATGGCTTGCCAAGAAACGACAAGGGGAGCAAAAGGGCCTATTAAAAGCCTGACCAAAAGGGCAAAGGCTGCAATTTTGGGCACCACCGCGAAAAAGGCCGTAATAGGCATGGGGACCCCTTCATAAACGTCTGGCGCCCACATGTGGAAAGGAACCGCTGAAATTTTGAAGACTATTCCACCGATCACGAGAACAAATCCTGCAACCAACCCCCAATATTGAGAAGGGTTAGCAATCCAATTAGGAGATAGAGCAATGGCAATATCTTTAAAATTAGTCCCTCCAGACAAACCATATACAAGAGACAAGCCATAGAGCAAAATGCCTGAAGCTAGGGCACCCAAAATAAAGTACTTTAAGGCCGCTTCCGTGCTCTTGGGCGAGTTACGCTTAAAGCCAGCTAAAATATAAAGGGAGAGACTTTGGATTTCCACGCCAAGGTAGAGGGAAATAAGATCGTTACACGAAATCATAAGAAACATTCCCAAAATGGCAAACAGGATGAGAACGGGAAATTCGGGCTTGAAATAGCTTTCCTTCTTACAAATTCCAAGAGTCATGGAACAAGTCGCCAGTCCCCCCAACAAAACGAGCCCCTTCATATACGTTGTAAAGTTATCGATGGTAAATAGCCCATTTAAGAGGGTTACAGAGGTTCTATCAAAAGCAACAATGAGTAAGGCCAACGCCAAAATTAAAAGAGTGATCCGCATTAAAAGAGGTATGATTCTCTCGGTATTTTTGGAAAAAACACCCCACATTAAAAGGGCCATTGCAGACAGAAACATAAGACATTCAGGAAGTAAGAATTTTAAATCACTTAGAGTTATCATAGAACACACTTATCACTGTTTGATCCTGACTAAAACTGTTGGCAAATATCACATGCTGAACCAGCTTATTTACGCTTGGAGAAAGGGTTTGTAGAAAAGAGCTCGGATACACTCCCATCCAAACAACAAGGATGCAAAGTGGCGCAAATATAAACATTTCCCGTGGAAAAAGGTCATGTATCTTTTCCAAGGACTGGTGGACAAGTTTTCCGTACATCACCCTACGATACAACCATAGGGCGTAGACAACACTCAAGACGACACCTGTAGCGGCTAAGGTTGCGAGCCAAGTATTTACACCAAAGGCACTGATGATCACTAGGAATTCTCCCACGAATCCACTTGTTCCTGGCAGCCCTACCGAAGCCAGGATAAAAAGCATAAAGACAACTGCATAGACCGGCATGCGATACACAAGCCCCCCATAGTCAGAAATAAGCCTTGAGTGTCTTCGATCGTACACCACGCCTACACACAGGAACAAAGCCGCCGAAACAAAGCCATGGCTTAACATTTGGATCAAAGCCCCTTCAATCCCACTTGACGTAAAGGTAAAAATACCGATTGTGACAAAGCCCATGTGAGCAACAGACGAATAGGCAATAAGCTTTTTCATGTCTTGCTGCGCCAAGGCCACCAAAGACGTATATATGATGGCAACAATACTTAAGGCATAAACAAGAGGGGCAAAATACAGACTCGCTTCCGGAAACATTGGTAATGAAAATCTTAAAAAGCCGTAAGCCCCCATCTTCAACAAAATCCCTGCCAGAATCACAGACCCTGCTGTAGGCGCTTCTACATGAGCATTGGGAAGCCACGTATGAACGGGCCACATGGGAATCTTTACGGCAAATGAAGCAAAGAAAGCTAACCAAAGCCATTTTTGAAGGTCAGGAGAAAACATATAAGTACTTAGGTAAGGAATGCTCGTCGTGCCTGTTTCAAAGTAAATGACCACAAGCCCTATAAGCATCAAAACCGAGCCCGTAAGAGTGTATAAAAAGAACTTGAAAGCAGCATAAACCCTCCCTGGGCCTCCCCAAATGCCTATGATCAAGAACATTGGGATCAAGACTCCCTCGAAGAAAATGTAGAAAAGAACGGTATCTAGGGCAGAGAACATGCCGACCATGAACGTCTCAAGAACCAGAAAGGCAATCATATACTCTTTGACACGCTCTTTAATGGTCTCCCAACTGGCTATCACAGCAACCGTACTCAATAGGGTCGAGAGCAAAACGAAAAAGATAGAAATCCCGTCAAGTCCAACATGATATCGAATATCTAGACCAGGCATCCAAGCATGATTTTCTTCAAACTGATAACCCGTCGTATTTGGGTCAAATAAAATCCACAATCCTAGGGATAACAAAAAGGTAACCAGAGAGATAAAGATCGCTACATTCTTAGCATTACGAGCAACAGCTTCCTCTTGACCGCGACACACTGAAATAAAGAGTGCTCCTAGGCAAGGCAAGAATATAACCAAAGAAAGCAGCGGTATTTTAATCATGAGCCCCTCACAAGATACAGGATAAACAACCCAATGCCCAAAATCATGGCAAAAGCATAATGGTACAAGTACCCTGTTTGAATCCGACCTACGCCACCGGCGGCCTTTTGAACAACCTTTGCAACACCATCTGGGCCCCAGCGATCGATCAACAACAAATCCCCCCACTTATATAGGAAACTCCCAAGAAAACGAGTCGGCCTGACGAAAATCAGCTGATACAGCTCATCAAAATACCATTTATGATACAGGAACCAGTAGGTTCCCTTCATATTTTTGGCCACTTGTGGCGGTAATTTTGGGAAGAGAATATACATAAACCACGCGAGACCAATCCCCAGCAATGCTAATACCAGGGGCAAATTTGTGACCCAAAAAGGTTCTGTATGGGCTATCTCTAGTGCCTTAGGCATTCCAGGAACAAAAGAACCTGCCCATCCACCCGTATCTTCAATAAAAAAGGCGTACCCTAGGTATCCCGAGAAAATAGATCCAAGTGCGAGTATAACAAGGGGGATCGTCAATAGGAGAGGAGCCTCATGGATGTGCGCCATGACTTTCTCATCTGCACGGGGCTTCCCATTGAAGGTCAAAAACAAAAGGCGCCAAGAATACAGCGCTGTCAGAAAGACGCCCCCCATCCCCAATAGATAGGCATAACTTCCCGAAAAAGTATCCGTTCCCAAAGCAACTTCCAATATGGTCTCTTTAGAATAGTATCCGGCAAAAAATGGGATCCCGGCCAAGGCTAAACTTCCTATCCACATGACCGTTGTCGTCAAAGGGATAAAGGAAGCAATGCCACCCATCTTACGCATATCCTGTTCATGAGACAATGCATGGATGACCGATCCTGCCCCTAGAAACAGAAGTGCCTTAAAGAATGCATGAGTTACCAGATGAAAAATAGCCGCCGAATAGGCCGAAAGCCCTATGGCAAAAAACATATACCCAAGCTGGCTGCATGTTGAGTAGGCAATAACGCGTTTTATGTCATTCTGCGTGATGGCAACGGTTCCAGCAAAAATCGCCGTAGTTGCCCCAACAACGGTAATCACCATTAAGGCCAAGGGAGATTGCTCAAAGAGTGGTGCCATTCTAACGACCAGAAAGACACCCGCCGTCACCATTGTCGCCGCATGGATAAGGGCTGACACGGGCGTAGGGCCTTCCATTGCATCTGGAAGCCACGTATGGAGGCCAATTTGCGCCGACTTTCCCATACAGCCAAAAAACAAAAGAAGACACATGATCGTTATAGAGTGGCCTTCAATGCCCATAAAGTTCATATGATGGGATACTTCCCCTGGAAGCATAAAAAAGATCTCGGAAAATGTAAAAGTTCCAAACACCAAGTAAACAGCAGCTAGCCCCAGAACAAATCCAAAATCGCCCACTCGATTCACGATAAATGCCTTTAAGGCCGCATCATTTGCTTCTGGCTTGCCGTACCAAAAACCAATCAGGAAATAGGAGCAAAGTCCTACCCCTTCCCAACCCACAAAAAGCTGAATTAGATTTTCTGACATCACAAGAATAAGCATAAAGAAGGTAAAAAGATTTAGATAAGCCATAAAGCGTGGGACACTATTATCTTTATCCATATATCCAATGGAATATACGTGAACAAGTGTTGATACAATGGTCACCACAGCCAGCATGGTCGTGGACAAAGTATCGAACTGCAACGCACAGGAAATTTGGATAGCTTCTGTATGAATCCACGTGAACAATGGAATAATCAAATGCTTTCCCTGCAACGCCACAGAATTGAATATAAAACACGAGAATATGGCCGATAATCCGACACAAGCGGTTGTCATAATTTGGCTAGGTCTTTTCCCCATAAGGGTGCCAAAGAAACCTACTGCTATGGCGCCAAACAGAGGAAGAAAAACTGCTAGAAAATACATGTTCATTAACCCTTTAGCAGATCCACATCTTGGACGTTGATATCACCTCGGACTCTGAAATAAGCCACTAGTATGGCCAAGCCCACGGCTGCTTCTGCCGCCGCAACGGCCAAAACAAACAGGGCGAAAAGTTGTCCGACCAAATCTTCCAAGAAAAACGAAAAGGCCACTAAATTAATATTAACGGCCAAAAGGATGAGCTCTACACACATCAGCAGGATAATAAGATTGCGACGGTTCAAAAAAATACCCAAGATGCCTAGATAAAATAGCAGCGCAGAAACGAATAGATAATGCCCTAAGGAAACTTCCATTAGACGCCCTTTCCTACTTCAACTTTTTTAATCTCCAGGGAACTCTCTTTTGTTCTTGCAACTTGGTCACCCACTATTTGTCGACGAACCCCGTCCCGTTTAGTTAAGGTAAGAACAATAGCGCCAATCATGGCAATAAGAAGGACAACCCCTGCTAACTGAAACAAGAATATGTAGTCCGTATACAGCACCATGCCAATGGCATGAGTGTTTGAAATTTTCTGTCCAATGTAGGGCACAGATGTATATTGATGGCCCAGACCCGGCAGAGACTGCCAATGATACGCTACAAAAAGGATCTCTGCTAAAAGAACGGAACCGACTGCAAACATAAGTATTTTATGCCTCACAAATCCCTTTTTAAGGTTTTGGAATTCTATGTTTAGCATCATCACCACAAAAAGGAATAAAACGGCAACGGCTCCCACGTAAACGACCACAAGAACCATGGCTAAAAATTCAGCCCCTAGAAGGATAAAGAGCCCCGCAGCATTGAAGAAGGATAAAATCAAGAACAGAACAGAATGCACCGTATTACGCGCAGAAATGACCATGGTTCCTGACAAAACTAAGAAAAACGAAAAAAGATAAAATGCGATTGTTGCGATCATTTATATTTTGCATCCGCCTCAAGATTTTCTCTGACAGCTAATTCCCATATGTCACCGTTTTCGAGTAATTTTTCCTTGTTGTAATACAATTCTTCCCGATTTTCTACGGCAAACTCATAGTTAGGTCCCTCTACGATGGCATCGACAGGACACGCCTCTTGGCAAAGTCCACAATAGATGCATTTTGTCATGTCTATATCAAAACGAGTCGTCCGACGACTTTGGTCAGACTCGCGGGGCTCTGCCTCGATCGTAATGGCCTGTGCCGGACAGATTGCTTCGCATAGTTTGCAAGCAATACATCTCTCTTCCCCATTTGGATAACGACGCAATACATGTTCTCCTCGGAATCGAGGACTCAAAGGCCCCTTTTCAAAGGGATAATCAAGGGTAACCTTTGCCTTAAACATATACTTAAATGTTAGAATTAAGCCGCGAATTAACTCAATCAAAAACAGACTCTTGAACCATCGTATAAAAGGAGTCATGACAAGCCCCCACTTGTTGGCAATTTATCTAGATAAAGCAAAATCCCTGCCGTCAAAATCACCCAGAACAAAGTAATGGGTAGAAAGACTTTCCAGCCCAATCGCATGAGTTGATCATATCGAAACCGGGGAAAAGTGGCACGCACCCAAATAAAGATGAATAAAACAAAGGAAATTTTAAGGGCAAACCAGATGGGCCCTGGGATCCAAGTGAAGAAATAATGATCCACTGGCGGCAACCACCCTCCAAGGAAAAGCAGGCTCGCCATGGCACTCATCAAAATCATGTTGGCATATTCCCCCAGGAAAAAGAGGGCGAAAGGCATTGAGGAGTACTCAACGTTAAAGCCGGCAACTAGTTCTGCTTCTGCTTCAGGCAAGTCAAAGGGCGCCCGATTTGTTTCTGCCAAAATGGAAATAATAAAAATGATGAACATGGGAAACAGCGGCACGACAAACCATTGCCCTTTCTGAGCAAGGACTATATCCGTCAAATTTAAGGATCCAACACAGAGCAAAACAGTAATAAAGATAAATCCCATGGAGATTTCATAAGACACCATTTGTGCTGCGGATCTTAAGGCTCCTAGAAAGGCATATCTTGAGTTACTGGCCCATCCCGCCATGATAACGCCGTAAACTCCCAGTGAGGAAAGAGCAAAGAGATAGAGAATCCCCACATTTATATTGGAGAGAACAATCCCGGCATCAAAAGGAATCACGGCCCAAGCAAGCATACTTAATCCAAAAGTAACGAGTGGAGCGATGAGAAAAACGATCGTGTTAGCATCACTGGGTAAAATGATTTCCTTGTGAATCAATTTCACCCCATCCGCTATGGGCTGCAACAGCCCCATAACCCCCACCACATTAGGCCCTCTCCGCAGTTGCATAGCCGCAATAACTTTTCGTTCTGCATAGGTAAGATAGGCAACAAAAAAGAGAAGAGGCAATATGATCAAAAAAATCTTCCCCAGCAAGACAGCCGATAGCTGAATAAAAATCATGACTTCTGAATAGGAAAGAGATTGCAACCACTGACCCATCTAAGCCGCCTCCTGTTTCTTCAAGATAAAGCTTTCCGTACACTTGGCCATTGTTTGAGAAGATCTCGTTATGGGATCCGTCATGTAATAGTTTTTAATATACGGGTCAAAAGGTGATTTTATGAGTTTGCCCACTTTACTGGCAATGCTTTTCCATTCCTCAGATTGAAATTCAGCATTCCTGTCAAAAACGGGATTCTCTTCAATCATACGTTGTCGAAGTTGTTCCAATGAATTGTAAGACGGCTTGTGCTCTAAGACTTCTGCCAAAGCGCGTAGAATCCGCCAATCTTCCTTGGCCTCTCCAGGAGGGAAAATAGCCCGATAGGTTCTCTGCACGCGCCCTTCTGTATTTACAAAGGTGGCGTCTTTTTCCGTATAAGCTGAGCCAGGTAGGATTACGTCGGCAACCATGGCTCCCTTATCTCCATGATGTCCCTGATAGACGATAAAGCGTCTTTTTTTTGGCAAACTCTCCAACGGCATTTCATCCGCCCCTAAAAGATAAAGGAATTTGATATCTCCTTTCTCTATCCCGGAAAGAATGCCCTTGGCGTCCAAGCCTCCTCTCGAGGGAACAAAGCCTAAATCCAGGGCCCCCACTCTGCTAGCCGCCGTGTGAAGGACATTAAAACCATTCCAATTTTCTTGGATGAAACCATAATCTTCAGCAATCTTCACGGCCGCTGAAAAAACGGCATCCCCATCTGAGCGACACAAGGCCCCTTGTCCCAAAATAAGCATGGGCCTCTTGGCTTTAGATAGCTTTTTAGAAAAAGGATGTTTTCCTGACAAAATTTCCTCCAGAATCTCTGGAGTATCCCCGAGATGCTGGTATTCATAGGTTAAACTAACCGGATCACCCACAAGCGCTATTGGGAAATTTCCTGCCAATGATCTTTTGCGCAATCGAGCATTAATCATCGTGCCTTCCCATTTGGGGTTCGTTCCTATAAGCAAACACAAGTCTGCTTTCTCAATGCCCTCTATGCTGGTGTTAAAGAGGTAGTGAGACCGCTCAGACGACTTTATTTTGGAACCATCCTGACGGCAATCAATGTGAGGAGTCCCAAGGGCACTCATCATATCCTTTAGAGCCATAATGGACTCACAGTCAGCTTGATCACCAACAATGGCAGCCATCTCTTCTGGTGCCGATTTACGAATACGCTGTCTAATGGCAAGAAAAGCCTCTTCCCAACTCGTTTCCGTCAACTTGCCATTTACGCGAACGTAAGGACGATCTAAGCGCTGAGACTTCAGCCCATCATAGGAAAAACGCGTTTTATCAGAAATCCACTCTTCATTAATGCCTTCATTAAGTCGCGGCAATATCCTCATGACTTCGCGACCACGCGTATCAACACGAATATTGCTTCCAACAGCATCGTGGACATCAATGCTATCTGTTTTCTTCAATTCCCAGGAACGCCCGGTATAAGTATATGGCTTGGATGTGAGAGCACCAACAGGACATATATCAATCATATTTCCAGAAAGCTCGTTGGTAATTGCTTGTTGAATATAGGTTCCAATTTTCATGTCTTCGCCGCGGAAAGTGGCGCCCATCTCAGGAACACCTGCAATTTCATCTCCAAATCGAACACAGCGCGTACAATGAATACAACGGGTCATAAACGTATTGATGAGAGGACCTAGCTCTTCTTCTTCAACCGCCCGTTTGTTTTTACAAAAACGACCCCGATCTGGCCCATAGGCCATGGTAATGTCTTGTAAATCGCACTCCCCCCCTTGATCACAAATGGGACAATCGAGAGGGTGATTGATCAGGAGAAACTCCAAAACACCTTTGCGCGCCTTTGTTACCATAGGAGAGTCCGTTCGAATCACCATGCCATCTCCAGCGGGATGGGCACAAGAAGCAACGGGCTTGGGACAGTTTTCTAGCTCCACCAAACACATGCGGCAATTTCCTGCAATTGGCAAGCGGGGATGGTAGCAAAACACAGGCACTTCCACTGCGGCTTTTTCACAGGCTTGCAAAACCGTTGAGCCCTTCTCTATCTCAACTTCCTGATCGTTAACAGTTAGCTTAATTGTCTTCACTTCCGCTTCACTCATGCTCTTATGCCACTTCCACATTTTTTTGGAGACGCTTTTCCAGCTCAGGCCTAAAATGCCGTATGAGCCCCTGGATTGTCCAGGCTGCTGCATCCCCAAAAGCGCAAATGGTATGTCCTTCAATTAGACGACTTACTTCTTCAATTTTGTCGATATCGCTGATCTCAGCATCCCCATGGACGAAATCTTCCATCATGCGCCACATCCAGCCCGTTCCTTCACGACACGGCGAACACTGCCCACAACTCTCATGCATATAGAATTTCGAAATTCTCGCAATGGCTTTAACAATATCTGTGGAACGATCCATAACGATAACAGCGGCCGTCCCCAAACCCGTTTTCTCAGACTTAAGACTATCAAAGTCCATGGATACCGTATCACACACCGACTTGGGAATCAGGGGGACAGATGACCCGCCTGGAATAACGGCCAAAAGATTATCCCATCCGCCAGTGACACCGCCAGCATGACGTTCAATCAGCTGTCGCAAAGGAATGCCCATTTCTTCTTCCACATTGCACGGGTTGTTAACGTGCCCGGAAATACAAAAGATTTTTGTGCCCGTGTTGTTATGGACACCAAGGGACGCAAACCAGTCCCCTCCCCGTCTTAAAATGCTGGGAACAACAGCGATGGTTTCCACATTATTAACGGTTGTAGGACATCCGTACAGCCCTGCTCCTGCGGGGAAAGGAGGCTTGAGTCGAGGCATCCCTTTTTTGCCTTCCAGACTTTCCAGAAGAGCCGTTTCCTCTCCACAAATATACGCCCCAGCCCCCCGATGGAGATACAAGTCAAAGTCGTAGCCGGATTTCGCGGCGTTTTGCCCCAAAAGTCCAGCCTCATAGGCTTCATCTATAGCCTGCTGAAGAATTTCTGCCTCACGATAAAACTCTCCACGGATATAAATATATCCAGTATGAACGCCCATCCCCACAGCTGCCAACAGCGCGCCTTCTATCAATTTGTGTGGTTCATTACGAATGATGTCCCGATCCTTGCAAGTCCCGGGCTCGCTCTCATCAGCATTCACAATCAAATAGGTTGGTAATTTTCCTTCCTTCGGCATAAAAGACCACTTAAGACCCGTGGGAAAGCCGGCGCCTCCACGGCCTCGAAGTCCTGACTTTTTAACTTCATCAGTGATCCAATCGCGCCCCTTTTTCACAAGGACCGATGTTTTATTCCAATCGCCTCTTTTAAGGGCTGACTTAAGCTCCCAATGATCATGGCCATACAAATTTGTAAAAATGCGATCTTCATCAAGAAGAGACACTAGACACCCTCCTTTTTATCTTCATCTTTCAGAAAAACAGAAAGCGTTGTTGCTCCCCCTTCAGGCGCGGATAGATGGCGATCAATTTGGGGCCCAGCGGTCACTTTTTCTCCCTTAGAGATTTTCTTCAAAATCTCTGTCATAGATTCGGCCGTCAAATCTTCAAAAAAGTCATCGTTAATTTGAACCATAGGAGCATTCACACAAGCCCCCAAACACTCCACTTCACTTAGGGTGAATTTACCATCGGTGGTGGTCTCACCAACCTTTACCTTGAGGTGTTTTTTACAGGCCTGGAGAATGTCCGAACTTTTCCGGAGCCAACAGGGCGTCGTGGTGCACACTTGAACATGGTGCACTCCAATGGGCTTTAGATTAAACATGGTATAAAAGGTTGCCACCTCAAAGACCCTGATTACCGGCATTTCCAGCATATTGGCAACGGCTTCCATAGCGTTACGAGGCAGCCATCCCCCATTTTGGCGCTGAGCCAAATCCAAAAGAGGCAAGACGGCACTGGCTTGACGGCCTTTAGGGTACTTAGCTATGTGCGCTTTGGCCTTTTTTAGATTCGCAGGCGTAAAATTAAAGGCATCATCCCGCTTCTCTTCTTTCAAGACTGGAGATACTGTCATCGATCTATCTCCCCAAACACTATATCCATAGACCCAATGATGGAAACAACATCGGCCAACATATGTCCCTTGGACATAAACTCTGTTGCCTGAAGAAAAGCAAAACTAGGCGCCCGAATTTTACAGCGGTAGGGCTTATTGGAACCATCAGAAACCAGATATACGCCAAACTCTCCTTTAGGCGCTTCAACAGCCGTATAAGTCTCTCCCTTTGGCACACGGTATCCTTCTGAATACAACTTGAAGTGATGAATAAGGGCTTCCATATTCTTTTTCATTTCAGCACGTGGCGGAGGCGCAATTTTCCAATCGTCCACCATAACAGGGCCCTCCGGAATCTGTTCAATACATTGGGCCATAATGAGCAAACTCTGGCGCATCTCTTCGACACGAACGAGATAGCGATCATAGCAATCCCCATGCTTTCCCACGGGAATATCAAACTCCATACGATCATAGACTTCATAAGGTTGCGCCTTACGCAAATCCCAGGAAACCCCCGAAGCTCGCAGCATAGGACCTGTAAATCCCCAGTCCAATGCCTGGTCTCGTGTTACTTTTCCAATATCCACAGTGCGCTGTTTGAAAATACGATTTTCTGTCAAAAGAGTTTCTAAATCATCAATTCGAGAGGGGAAATAGGCAATAAAATCTTCTATGTCTTGCAAAAGTCCAACTGGCAAATCATATCGGACGCCCCCTGGACGAAAATACGCTGCATGCAGTCGCGCCCCTGAAACGCGTTCGTAAAACTCCATCAAACGCTCCCGATCCTCAAACCCCCACAATAGAGGCGTCATAGCCCCCACATCCAAGGCAAAGGTCGTCAGATTCATAAGGTGATTCAGAAGACGCGTAATCTCTGAGAATAAGACACGGATATATTGGGCCCGTTCGGGCACTTGGATTCCCATTAGCTTTTCAATGGCCAAGGCGAAGCCATGTTCCTGACACATGGGAGACACATAGTCCAATCGGTCAAAATAGGGTATGGCCTGTAAGTATGTTTTATGCTCAATAAGCTTTTCTGTTCCGCGATGCAGAAAACCAATATGAGGATCTGCCCGCTCTACGACTTCACCGTCCAATTCTAGAACAAGCCTCAGAACGCCATGAGCGGCCGGATGTTGGGGGCCAAAGTTCATGGTATAGTTGTGAATACGCTTTTCAGCTGTGCTAGAAGCCATCAGGCAACCCCCTCCACAACGTCTTCCGCTATTTCATCTTGCTCCTCGAGCATCTCATCAGAATCCTTCATCTTCTCCATGATCCCTTCCCAAGGGCTGGAAAAATCAAAAGTACGATATTCTTGGGGGAGTTCTACAGGACTGTAAACAACTCTCTTTTGTTCTTCGTCATAGCGCACTTCAACATACCCGGTGAGAGGAAAATCCTTACGCAAAGGGTGCCCTTCAAATCCATAATCTGTCAATAAACGCCTCAAATCCGGATGATCCGAAAATTGAATGCCGTACATGTCCCATGCTTCCCGTTCCCACCAATTAGCCGAGCTAAAAACACTCGCTACACTGGGAACTGGATCTGCTTCAGACGTTTCTAAAACGACTCTGATCCTTAAATTATTCTTTACACTCAGAAGATTATAAACCACCTGAAAACGAGGATGCCTATCGGGATAATCTACCCCACATATATCCACAAGTTGTTTAAAGAAGCCCTGCGGCGTATCTCGGAGAAAATGGAGCACTTTGACGATCTGGGCACGCCTTACCTTTAGGGTCAGTTCAGCATTGGAAACGGACCATTCTACCAAGTCAGCTCCCAAAAAATCAGAAATATAGTTACCTAAATCCTCCAGATTTTTAGTCATGTAGCTTTCGACTCCGGATCATTGGCTTTGGTTATGAACAGCTTTCTCTTGATCCCCCCTCGTGAGCGTTTGATTTTCCTTTGCAGCTGCATAACGCCGTATAAAAGAGCTTCTGCAGTTGGAGGACACCCTGGCACATAAACATCCACAGGAACTATGCGATCACAACCTCGAACAACCGAATAGGAATAATGATAATAGCCTCCACCATTAGCACAGGATCCCATGGAAATGACCCAACGAGGCTCGGCCATTTGGTCGTAAACTTTACGCAAAGCAGGCGCCATTTTATTGCACAAGGTGCCGGCCACAATCATCACATCTGCTTGCCGCGGACTAGGACGAAACACGACCCCTAAGCGGTCTAAGTCATAGCGACTGGCCGCCGCATGCATCATTTCAATTGCACAACAAGCCAATCCAAATGTCATGGGCCACAAAGAACCGCTCTGAGCCCACCCCGCAAGCTTATCCAGTTGAGTGACGAAGAAACCTCTTTGACTTACCTCGTCGGAAAAGGCTGTCATCAATTCGTCAGATGTCATATCTCCTGGACGCAAAATAGGAGTCCTGTTTCCTCTTCCGCCTAATCCCATTCTAAGGCCCCTTTTTTCCACTCGTATATAAAACCGATGGTCAACACACCAAGGAAAATTACCATTGATATAAAACCAAACATCCCGATAGCCCCAAGGGAAATGGCCCAGGGGAATAAAAAGACAACCTCCAAATCAAAAATTATAAAAAGGATCGCGACCAGATAGTAACGAACATCGAATTTTGTGCGACAATCAGAAAAGGGGGCAAATCCACACTCATAGGGGGATTGCTTCTCGGTATAGGGACGATGAGGCCCTCTCAAATAGGCCAGAAAAAGGGGAACACACGAGACGACTAGAGCAACACCTAAAAACACAAAAATGGGAAGGTACTCTTCAAGTATTCCACTCAATGCCTTGTTTCCCTATAGCATTATTCTAAAAATCATCGGGATACTACCATGGGATCTCGGCAATGGAAAGAGTGTGTGTCCTTAAAAATTTACTTTATAATTTTACAAAAAACATATTTTATGATAGCTTTACATTGAAGTATGAGGAGGAAATTTAAGTGCGTAAGCTAACTTTTTTCATCGTTGCTATTTCGGTCATTTTTTCGCTTGCTACAACCGATTTTGCGGTTAGCAAGCCCAAGGCGGTATCTGGCAGCAAAATAAAGAAGGATGCCCCTAAGAGAAAACCCCCTCCTACCATGATGCTCCTAGACAGTGACCTGAAGAAAGATCAGGCGGCTAAGGTGGCGGCAGAAAAAAAAGCTAAGAAAGCTCTTGCAGATAAGAAGGCAGTACAAAAAGCTCTCGCAAAAAAGACAGAAGAGCTGAAAAAGACTAAGGCGCTAGATCTGAAAAAGGCTAACGCGCTAAAGAAAAAAGATAAGCTTAAGGCACTCCGGGACAAACATAAGGCTTTGCGAGCAAAAAGGAAAGCCGAAGAACAGGCTGCTAAGAAAGATAGGAAGCTTAAAATAGTTAACGATAACGCAGTAAAGAAGAAGAAAAAGAAAGTGATCCACCTAGGACAAAATGCATTTATGAGCAAGTGCCTGAAACCTAACATTATAGCCCCAACTAAATTGAGGAAGCGAACTCAACCAAATTGTGCCCACAAAAGCACTTGCGGAAACTCTACATTCGCAGCTCAGTACGAGTACGGCGCGGCCTGTCCTTAAGTCAAATAGTCAATTGTTTCGTTAAAGGTACAAGATCACTCACGGCCGGGCAGCTTTCCCAAGCACCTCTTGAACACCCACCGAGCACCACTCAAGCTAACACCAACTCGGCGCTACACTCACATGCCCGACCGTGCAACACACCCCTCATGGGTAAAGGCAGCGATCAATAGTTATCCGGATCCATCCAGAAAGATTCCTGATCCAGAAACTCCAAATCAAGATGATCCGTAGAATAAAAATCCTCAATATGATCGGTACCTACGATCTTTAGAGGCCTACGAATCCTTTTCTTTACTGTTGATTTCCGTACAGACGCACCCTTGTCAAAAAATGCAGGTGCTACTGGATTCGATGTTGGATGATTAAAAGCCAGATTTCGATGTAACATGGCTACCCCCTTATCTAGTAATTTATATTACCTTATCCTTAGTCTTATAAAAATCGTAACACAATAATTCCCAATGTAAAGAAATTAAATGTACCTATTTTATTCGGTATTTCAATAAGTTATCCGGTACAGCTCTGCAAGTTATGACTATTTAAGGAATATTTTTTTTTATTAGCTGTCAGTGGTTATTACGGAGTACTATTTCAAAATCTGCTGTGTGAAAAAATTTAATATTCACGGCATTATGTTATAATTGACCCAGCTGCAATGGTTTAGTGATTTGGCAGAAAAAGGGCAAAACTGATTTAGCCAAACGACAGTGGAGCTTCTCCTTCCAAAAATGAAGGAGGAAATAATAAGGCGAAGGGAGACGTGAACATGAAAAATTTTAAGTACAATGTTGTTGCTTTAACAGTTTTAATATTCTCTGGAATCGGACTTGATGGAATGGCACACGCCCGCAACTCTTCAGAAAATGAGACACTATGTGAAGCGTACAAACAGACAAATAAGTGCAAAGCAACCTACCAAAAATGTGTAAAGACATGTCTAGGACCACCCTACGAGTGCAACCATGTAGATGTGTGCAGAGTCCATTTCGATCAGTGTTTCACAAACAAGATCTACACTGTAGAAAGAAAATTAGAGAATTGGAAACAAGAGCACAGAAACTACTTACAGGAACAGCGTGAGAAGATTGATTTCATTTTGAGCAAAGAATGACAACAGTGATATAAGGTCGTATTTGACTCGTGGATACGTGCTTGTACGTGCTCCGATGAAAATCGCAGAAGATAATAAAAATTTCTCTGGTGCAGAAAAATGCACTGAAACACAATCAAATAGAGCCTTCAGTGCGGTAATTAACGGTTGTGTCGCATCTGTTGAATAATTTGAGTAAAACAAATATTCTCTCCGTAAATTGTGGAGGGAAAAATTAGGAATATTGCAATAATTAGCCTAGGAGTTCTATCATTGGTAGTTTCAGATAGTTCGTGGAGCATCAATACTGATGACATGAGTACGCTTAGAAACAGAAAGAAGTACAAGCCTTTAAAGTCTGAAGAAGTCGCTGACGACAGCAATTTACAGAAGTCAATGATAGTGAATTTGGACCATTATTTTAGAGTTGAGAAAAAAAGTTTAGCAACAGGAGACGAAGTGTTTTTGAAACTCAAAAGAATATACCTTGAGAACGGAAAAAATGCAGCTAAATTAAATGCTCGACATACGTTTGGTCTCACCGATAAATTGGTCGACGAAGTAATGGAAGTTCTTTCTCATTAACTGTCGCTCAAGAGATTGCTCTGAAAGCCACAGCTTCCAAGTAACCTCTTCCCGATAAGCAGGACCCTTAGAATATCTAACGGGTTCTGTCAGGAAAAACATCCACAGTTCAAGAAGGGCAGCAAATAGCCCTACCCACTCACTTTTTCCTGTAAATCGGACGGGAGAGCATATTTGCCATCCAGAAGTATTTCCACATGGGTTAGAGTTTCTTGATTATCCTGATAAGGGGATGGAATGGAAGTGAGAGCTTCCTGGAGAGACACGAACAGACGCAAAGTCCCTCTTCCCTGGTCCTTGAGAGGCTTTAAGATTGTACAAAGGCGTTCTAGTTCCGTTTCGCTTGAAAGATGGAGCGTGACTTCATGGGACATATTCTTGGTTTTGTCATCAAGCAACTCTAGGGTCTGTACTGTTAGGCGCAGCATGTCACTTTCAATACGTCCTTGCGCCCCTAGGAATAAAGCCATTCCCGGTACGAGTATTTCCCGTGATTCAGACAGCACTTCGGAAAAAACCGTAATCTCGTACACACCGCTTGTATCCGTCAGCTGAAGAAAAGCATAACGATTGCCAGACTTTGCCGTTTTTTCTTTTATACCAACGACCACACCCACCAAATTGAAGGCACGAGGCTCTCCATTGCTCAAGTACTCAGAAAGTTCAGCACTCTCCACGATATCCAATTGAGAGAGCGTTGATCCATAGCCGTCCAAAGGATGGGCGGATAAGTAAAAACCCAATGCTCCAAATTCGTGACGCAGTTGCGTTAAGGAATCCCATAGCTCACAGACTGGGAGTTTCGGCGTAGGAAGAGCCTGCAAATCACCTTCAAAGAGGCTTACCTGAACAGACTCGCGACTTTCTGCCTGTTCCGAAGCGTATTTGATTAAAAAGTCGATGCTATCGTACAGCTGACGACGATTATCGTGAAGCTGGTCGAAGGCGCCCGCTGCAACCAGATGTTCTAAATTGCGCTTATTGATAACGCGGGTCGATAAGCGTCCGGCAAAATCAAGTATGTCTTTATAGGGACCGTTCTGAGACCGATCATGAACCAACTCCTCCATGGCCCCAGCCCCCACGTTTTTGATGGCTCCAAGGGCATATCGAACGGCCTTCGTTCCAGAGGGATCTTCTTCAACCGAAAACTGTGCCAATGAATGATTTACATCGGGGGGCAAGAGCTTAAGTTCCATCCGGTCCAGTTCTTGCTTAAAGAAGGTCAGCTTATCCGTGTTGTGCATATCCGCAGTCATGGATGCCGCAAAAAATTCAACGGTATAGTTTGCCTTCAAAAAAGCTGTCTGATAAGCCAGCAAGGCATAAGGCGCCGAATGAGATTTGTTGAAAGCATAGCTGGCAAATTTAGCAATCTTGTCAAATATATCTTGCGCCAATTTAGACGCAACGCCGCGTTCTTTTGCGCCCTCAATGAAGACTTGTCGTTGAGCATCCATTTCTGACTTAATCTTTTTGCCCATAGCGCGGCGTAAAAGGTCCGCACCCCCCAGTGAATAGCCAGCAAGGACTTGTGCAATCTGCATTACTTGCTCTTGGTAAACCATGACCCCGAAAGTTTCCTTCAGAATATCCTCCAGTTTGGGATGCATATACTGAATTTCCTCTTTTCCATGACGACAAGCCAAATAGCGGGGAATATCATCCATGGGTCCCGGTCGATACAAAGCGACCAACGCAATAAGTTCTTCAAAGCGATCCGGCTGCAATTGCCGCAGAACGTCACGCATCCCGGCGCCTTCCAACTGGAACACACCCACAGTTTCAACATTCTGCAGCAGATCAAAGGTCTTTGAATCTTCGAGCGAAATGGCTGAAATATCGAAAGGCTCTCCCTGTGCGCCGATCAATTCCGACGTTTTTTCTATGACTGTGAGAGTTTTTAGTCCCAAAAAGTCAAACTTCACCAAACCCGACTGTTCCACATACTTCATATTAAGCTGGGTAACGGGCATATCCGATTTGGGATCTCGATACAAAGCTACAAAATCAGACAAAGGACGATCGCCAATAACAACACCTGCCGCATGGGTCGACGCATGCCGATAAAGTCCCTCAAGTTTTAAGGCAATGTCTATAAGCTTCTTTATGCCCGGATCATCTTTCTGCATCTCCTGAAGCTGAGGCTCAATCAAAATAGCATCCTGTAAAGTGACCGGATTTGCAGGATTGTTGGGCACCAGTTTGCAAATTTTATCCACCAAGGGATACGGCAACTGAAGAACGCGCCCGACGTCTCTTAGAACGGCCCGTGCCTGAAGCTTTCCAAAGGTGATGATTTGCGCAACATGATCATGGCCGTACTTTTGTTGCACGTATCGAATCACTTCATCCCGACGTTCTTGGCAAAAGTCGATATCAAAGTCAGGCATCGACACACGTTCAGGATTCAAAAAACGCTCAAAAATGAGGCTAAAACGAATGGGATCCACATCCGTAATGGTGAGCGACCACGCCACCAAAGATCCTGCCCCTGACCCACGACCAGGCCCAACGGGTATATTATTCTGTTTGGCCCATTGGATGAAATCGGCAACAATAAGAAAGTAACCGGGATACCCCATTTGATTAATGACGCCCAATTCATATTCTAGGCGATCTTGGTACTGTTTCTTGACCTTCAGACGCTCTTCTTTGGGCATCTCCTGATCATAGACATCCTTCTCCAAACGTTGCTCTAGGCATTGGAATGCTTGATGCTTTAATTCATCTTCCTCAGCACGACCCGATTCGGACACATATGGCGGCAAAATGGGATCGACAGATATGGGACGATAAGCACAACGCCGGGCAATCACACTGGTATTCAAGTATGCTTCTGGCAAATCTTTAAAAACAGTCCACATTTCGTCGGAAGTCTTAAAGCGTTGATTAGCCGTTAATCTCTTTCGATTTTCTTCAGATACATAAGTGCCCTCAGCCACACAGGTTAGGGCATCATGAGCCTCATGCATGTCCGCATCTAAGAAAAAGGCTTCATTGGTTCCCACCAAAGGCAAATTGTGCTTCAGGGCTATTTCAATGAGGGCTTCCTCTGTGGTTGCTTCTTCAGAAACACCCACGCGGGAAATTTCAACGTAAAGCCTATCTGGAAACAATTGCTTGAGCTGTTCCAGATATTGCTCGGCTCTCTCTTTTTGCCTATTTAAGAGGAATTGTGCCAACCCGCCCTGAATGCCCGCGGTTAGGGCAATGAGCCCATCACTTTTCCCTAGGAGAGACTCAAAAGTGATATGTGGCCCTTCCCCATCGGGGGATTCTAAGTAGGCAATTTCCAACAGTTTTAAGAGATTTTTGTATCCCTCTTCATTTTGAACCAGCAACACCAGAGGATCCGTCTGAGTGGCCACAGCAGCCTGAAATGCGTTTTTCTTTTCTTCTTCAGGACGTTTCAGGGCAATTTGACATCCAATAATTGGCTGCACACCCGACTCGGCCGTCGTTTGAGAAAATTCATAAGAGCCAAAGAGATTATTGGTATCGGTTATGGCAACAGCCGGCGTTTTTTGATCGACACAGCGGGCAACCAAGGCCTTACATTTTATGGCACCTTCTAGCAAAGAATAAGCACTATGCACCCGAAGATGAATAAAGGGAGGCCTCTTATTCATCTATACAAGAACTCCCTCTTTTAGACTAATGATCCGATCCATTTTTTTAGCCAAATCCAGATTGTGGGTTGCAATAAGGGCCCCCACTTTTTCCTTACGAACCATGGTCAATAGTTCCGAAAAAATTTGGGCTGATTTTTCTGGGTCCAGATTCCCGGTGGGTTCATCAGCCAACAGCAGCGAAGGCTTGTTAGCAATGGCACGCGCAATAGCAACCCGTTGTTGCTCGCCACCTGACAAACGAGCCGGCCTGTGAGTGGCCCTTTCTGCGAGTCCCATTAGCTTTAAAAGATCGCTTGCTCTCTTTTCTGCCTTCTTCCGTGGCGTCCCAAAAATAAGCTGGGGAAGCACAATATTTTCAAAAGCAGAAAACTCAGGCAACAAATGGTGATATTGATAAATGAAACCAATGGAGCTACGTCGAAGCGCAGCACGCTGAGAATCTCTCAGACGCTGACAATCTTTTCCATTCAAACAAATTTGTCCCCTTGTGGGGTGATCCAAGAGCCCCGAAATTTGAAGCAGCGTTGATTTTCCAGATCCTGAAGGACCCACAAGCGCCACAATTTCCCCAGGAGCTATACTCAACGTCGCCCCTTTTAGAACTTTTAAGGTTTCCCCGCCTTGGACAAAAACTTTTTCCACACTCTTCAATTGAAGAATGGCGTCGTCTTTGGGAGCTGATTTCTTAGGGACTATTTTATTCATTGCGCAATGCCTCCACAGGATCTAAGCGGGCAGCACGCCACGAGGGATATAAGGTTGCAAAGAATGTAATGACAAAAGCCATCAAAACAACGGATATGACTTCTCTTGGGTCTACGATGGCAGGCAAATGTGACAAGAAGTAGATCTCAGCTTGAAAGAGATCCGTCCCTGTGAATTTTTGCAAGAACTGGCGAATGGCCTCAATATTCAGAGAAAAAGCCAGCCCCAAGCCAAATCCTGCCACAGTCCCGGCAAAGCCAATGCTGGCTCCGGTTAAAAAGAATATACGCATTAAAGAACTTTTCGTCGCCCCCATAGTTCGTATAATGGCAATATCCCGCGTCTTATCCTTTACCAACATAATCAAGCTGGAGACGATATTAAAAGCAGCAATCAGTATGATGAGAGTCAAGATGAGAAACATAACATTGCGTTCCACATTGACCGCTTGGAAAAAGGCTGCATTTGATTGCCGCCAGTCTCTTATGTTTACTCGCCAGTTCAAAGCTTTTGCCATCTTTGGCGCCGTAATGTCTACGAGATTGGGACTTAGAAGGAATATCTCAAGTCCCGTAACACCCTCCCCTGTCCGATAAAACACTTGGGCAGCCTCCAGTGGCAGAAATACAATTCCTTTGTCATATTCATAATTACCTGACTGAAAGAGTCCTACTACCGTGTACTTCTTGGATCTAGGGATAGAGCCGAAAGCTGTTGCATTTAATTCTGGAGCTACCAGGGTTAGGGGATCTCCAACCCGCACCCCCATACGAAGAGCCAACGCTTGGCCAATCACGATGGCATCTGTTCCTTCAAGATCAGCCAAACTACCGTCCACTATATTATCTGAGATGATGGGGCGATCTTTTAGGTCATCTTTTCGAACACCGCGCACAATTATGCCAGTAGCGGTGCCCTTTGACATGGCCATTGCTTGACCTTCCACTAAGGGCGTCACCGATTCAACCCCATAAAATGGCCGAACCTTGTCAGCAAGTTCATCAAAATCCCGTAAGTGGCCGCTTATCCCTTCAATGCGAAGATGTCCATTGAATCCCAGAATCTTACTAAACAGTTCTTCCCGGAATCCGTTCATCACAGACATTACAATAATGAGTGTCGCCACACCAATGGTGATACCCAAAAAAGAAAATCCCGCGATGACCGATATAAAGCCCTCCTGGCGGTTGGGTCTTAAGTAACGCCAAGCAATTTTCCGTTCAAAGAGTGAAAAAAACATCTGTACCTATCAGGTTATTTACAAGAATAGTCTCCAACGCGGTTGCATGATAATCAAAAACACCCAGAGGGAGAAGAACAATCTTCATTTTTTATCGACAAATTCATCATCTTTCTGTTAGAGGTAATGCGTCCTCCGTAGAAAGTGCGTACTCCACAAGCAAAGGATGTTTTATGACATCAACGAACCGCAAAAAAACTGGGCCCAAGGTATCTGTCATTGTGACCACCTATAATTGGCCAAAAGCCTTAGACTGTGTTTTACATGCACTCCAGAATCAGGACTATGATAACTATGAAGTGATTGTCGCCGACGATGGTTCGAAACCTGAAACGAAATCCCTCATAGATCGCTACAAAGCCTTGCCCCATTTCAACTTAAAGCACTATTGGCAAGAAGACGTTGGCTTTCGAGTCTCTAAAGCCCGCAACGGGGCCTTTAATACATCTACTGGAGATTACATTATCTTTACCGATGGTGATTGTATCCCTCTCCCCAACTTCATTAGAAAGCATGTGGAATATTCTGAAGCCGGTTACTTTACGACGGGACGACGTTCGTATATTCGCAAACCCATGACCCAACGCATTTTTAAAAATGGTTTTCATATTGAAACATGGGGACGCTCTGTTTGGTTTCTTCTTTCCCTTTGTGCCCAAGCCAATCGCCCCTTTCAGTTTCTTCCCCTCTTACAAAGCCGTTCAAGCCGCTCAGCTTACCAAGATAAATGGGAAAGAGCGCAGACATGCAACCTTGGGGTGTCCCGAAAAGACTTTATATCTGTGGGCGGATTTGATGAGCGCTATGAAGGATATGGACAAGAGGACTCGGATTTTGTGATCAGGCTCCTTCGATCTGGCATCAAGCGTATCAATATGGAATACGTTGGCCCCGTCCTTCATCTGTATCATTCACGTAAACAATCCTACACGGGCCCCAACAAAAATGCAGACTACTTCTCTGAAACCTTCAGTGGTTCAAACACCATGGCAAAGAAAACATCCGTAGGATAATTGTTACGCTACGTTTATGCTGACTTGCGATATGCTGCTATGCTACGCTACGCTACGTTTACGCTGACTTGCGATAGGCGGCAATTTTAGATGTAAAATGGGAAAATGCCGACTCAACTGATAGCTCTTCCCGTTCACCCGTTCGACGGTTTTTCAGCTCAATCTGTCCCTTTGCAAGTCCTCTTGGCCCCACGATGAACTGCCAAGGTAATCCAATAAGATCCATATCTGAAAACTTAGCACCTGGTTGCATCTCCCTATCATCATAAAGGACATCCAAATTAGATTCTTGGAAGGCGGCATACAAGTCGTTACACATTTTATCGGTGCCCACATCTCCAACTTTTAAGTTGATGATCCCTGCCGTGAATGGCGCAACACTCTCGGGCCACTTAATGCCATGATCGTCATAATTGGCTTCAATAATGGCTCCCACAAGTCGAGACACACCTATACCATATGATCCCATTTCCACAGGAACCAACGATCCGTCAGGTCCAGCGACCGTCGCCCCAAGTGCCTCAGAGTATTTGGTGCCAAAATAGAAAATATGCCCCACCTCTATGCCACGGGCCGTTAAAAGATCTTCCTCCTTTACGGGGCAATTCTTAGGGTCGTGCATGTCATCGGCTGCAGCATAAAGAGTTCTCATATGGTCAACATCTAGATCAGCCCCACTGATCTTTTCGAAGGCCTTATCATAGAAGACTTCGCTCTCGCCAGTTTTTGCCAGAATTTGAAATTCCTGACTCATATCACCCCCAATGGGGCCTGGATCGGCTTTAACTGGAATCGCCACAAGTCCCATGCGGGCAAAAGTCTTCAGATAAGCCTCATACATATTCTTGTAGGAAGCTTCGGCACCCTTTCTATCAATATCAAAGGAATAATTATCCTTCATCAAGAACTCACGACCACGCATAACACCAAATCTGGGGCGAATTTCATCTCGAAACTTCCACTGGATCTGGTAGAGATTCTTAGGCAGATCTTTATAGCTCTTGATATACTTTCTAAAAATATCAGTGATCACTTCTTCATTTGTGGGGCCATAGAGCATTTCCCGGTCATGACGATCCTTTATACGGAGCATTTCCTTGCCATAACTATCATAGCGCCCACTTTCTTTCCAAAGATCTGCCGGCTGAAGCGTTGGCATAAGGACTTCCTGACACCCTGCACGATCTTGCTCTTCTCGAACAATTTGTTCAATTTTATGAAGAACACGTACCCCCAAGGGAAGCCATGAATAAATCCCCGCACTTGTTTGACTGATCATCCCTGCACGCAACATCAAACGATGGGACATGACTTGGGCTTCGCTGGGTGTTTCTCTCAACGTAGGCAAAAAATACTTGGATAATTTCATAATGGGCCTCTATTTCATACGTAGAAACTTGTAACATTCCTCGCCCTACCTTGACCAGATCCAAATGGCAAGGCGGCATAAAAAAAGGGGGCCAACGCGGCCCCCTCTTCTTGATTATTATAAGGAAGACTAGGCAGCTCTTCCTTCAAAGGTGTTCTTTAACGTTTCTTTCGTCGCTTCGGTCCATTCAATCATCTCTTTAAGATACGCTTTCTGGTCCGCATTCAAAAGATGCTTGCGATCTTTTCTCCAGTTGCTCAACTTGAATGTCGCCGTCTTGATAGCGTCAACTCCATCTACTGTAGGATCAAAAGAATAAGTAACCTTCAAAGATCCACCATATTGAGCCAAATCATAAACAGCTTTGAAGACCAGGTCAGTCGTAAAGTCGATATCATTGGTTTCAATAAAGCTTTGTCCTAATTCAGAACCTTTTAGTGGCCTTAAAAGCAAGTAGGCCAAACTTAGAGGACGAGGCTCACCGCGTGGCTTTTTCTTCTGATTAATACGACCGGTAAAAAACTCGGAGGCATAGAAGTCATGCTTAATTTCTTCAGGCTTTGTTCTGTATTGCTTCCTGTCATACCCAAGTGTCGTTTCGACGCGTACTGCAGCCAATAGCTTGTCACCATCTAACTGAAGGAGCTTTACATCAGCCTTAGAGCTTTCATGTCCCGCTGGGGTAACTTTAGACTCAGAACAAACCCAAGTTCCTTCTGGTAGCGGAATCGTGTTACTGCCAACTGTAACAGCTCCCTCAAGCTGTTCACCCTGTGTGGGCATTGACTGCTGATGATTCACTTGGGAACAAGCAGCCAGAATGACTGTTAATAATAATAATGGATAATGGCGCATACTCTGATACCTTTCTATCTATATCTAAACCACATACTTAGAAGTGCCCGGCGGCACTAATTCTATCTAAAGATAGCTCAACACAATTTGATTAAAATCTATTATTTTCAACGGGAATAACTACACCCATATTTATACGAAGTAAAGAAGGTATTTTGCAAAATCCCATTTATTTTTCAGAAAAGTTGTCTCTTTCCTACACAAAATGAAGGACTTTTCAGAGAAATCCCTATAGAATGTACCTAAGGAGTTATACAATGAAGGGTGGTTATTTCATGCGTTGCCTATATCTTTCTATCACAGTCTTACCCCTCATTTTTGTCCAAGAAGTTGCTGCAGACTCCCTCAAAAATCCCGCAAAGAAGATAACCAAAACTGAATTAAAATCACCGTCAAATAAGGCTGATTCCAAAAGCTCAGGCTCTGCGAAAGGAAAGAAGCCCTTAGATTGCGATGGTAAAAAAATACGCTACCAGAATGACCCAACACCCGCCATAGAAGAATGTATAAATCATCTACTAGATAAAGAAAAAACGACTGGCCTTTCAAAGCAAATCCTCCTTAAAGATAAAGCGAAAAAAAAAGCCGAAAACAAGGAACAAAGGCAAAAATTACAAGACAGAGACAGAGCAGCCCATAAGAAAAGATTAAAGTCTATAGAAGACAAAAAAGTGGATGACCTTAATGCAAGACTCATGAGGCGCGAAGCAGAAGATTATCATAAGGCAAAACGCAGCAGAAGAAAACAAACGAATCGACACTGGCACAAAAATTACAGAAATAAAATTCGGTAATATTCGAAAAAATTGCAGATCATCGTATCTGCTCCACCCAAGGAAGTTGCAGCGTTAATTTAGGACATTTCACATTTGCATTATATGCATATCCAGATAGAAAAATCTGAGCTAATTTAAAATTATTAAAGGCGAAAAACTACAGGAAAACAAAGGATTTCATGTAACTTGCATTCAATGCATACCGTCTATGTTAAAATTCTACTAACATATTAAAATTTCTCCTCTATATTTACGAATATATGAGATTGTCGATTTTGAATTTTTTCACTTTGAGCATTTGATTTGCTCGCTAGTTTTTTGGAGATTCTGTTATGAACCTTGCCCGTGATTATAATGTTACGGTTATACCAGCAGAGAATGAAGCCCCGTTTGCTGATGTTTTAAAAAAGTTCGAAACTCTTGGTTTCAACTATTTATCTCATGGCGTCGTGTCAGCCGATAAAGATGTTTCCGTCTACTTTTCGAATAGTCGCTGGGGCAAAATTTACGAAGAAAAATCTCTAGGGGATAAAGATCCGTCTCTGCATTTCATCGAGCAAGAAAATAGAGTCATGTTTCCGTGGAGTAGTATTGAGAAATCAGAGGTCATGTCCCTCCGCCAAGAAACCTGTAACATTGAAGACGGTATTTCTATATACGCCCACGCATCGGATGGTGGCGGCGTTGTACTTGGTCTTGGGGTCAAGAAAAGAGAAGACATGGCGCGACTGGCGTGGAACTTCCCCAAATCTGAGATAAAGCAAGCCATGGAAGAGTTGATGTCTGTACATCAAGAGGTAAAAGACCACCAGGCATAATAGTGAGGTTTATTGCCAATAAATAGAGGTGATGCCGAAAAGTTGTACTAGATAATCTCTTAAAAAACGTCCTCCAAAACCACCGAAGCAGCCACCATCAATATTTTCCACTAATCCGGATAGAAATAACAATTTGGAATCAAAAGGATTTTGGCGTAAATCAGTCAACGCCCAGCCTCTCTGGAGCATCTCCACTACATTGAGCCCTGTTTCAGGATCAATCCCACTCTTTTTGAGATGAACTGCAAGTTTTTCAAGATTACGTGGAAGAGTCTTTTGTAAGTCATTTCCAGAAAGCGTTTTGGAAAACTCCTCAATTTGTTTTCTTAAGGTTATAAAAGTTAACCTTGAACTCAAGGGAAATAGTCTCTCTCCAATCGCTAGAACTTCTGTCTTATAGGGGGCTACAATTTTTTTGTTAAAGTCATGAACATTCATGCCTTGAGATAATTTAACGAATTGGTCGAGGACTTTTTTTAGAAAAACAATATCTTTATCAGTAATTGTAAAATCAACCTTTTGTGCCCGTCCTTGATACTGCTTGTTTTCAGGATTTTTTTTCCCTTTTTCTAACAAGCTAAGCCCAGATTGTAGGTCAGACTCTAAATTATTTAAATTTGAGGTAATTCCCTTGGATCCTCCACCTAGCTTAGCAATATTGTTCTTACCCTGACTTGGTTCCCCAAGTGCTTCTTTGGATTCGAATAATTTCGGCCCAGTCCAGAATTTAGCAATATAACTCTTACCACCATTAGGTCTATATTTTTTCACCAAAGCCTTATAGACCTCATCTTCACTAAGACCCTCTCTTAGCATACTATCTCTTTCTCTAATTATCTTGTGAACTGCCCCTGCATCTGACACCGGGAATATTCCACACGAGGCAACCATTAAAAAAGTTAATAAACTGCGTAAAATAATCCTCTTCATAATAATGATCTTTCAACTACTTAGTTATCTATTAATCCCGGAACAGTAACATAATATAATCTATAAATATAATAAAAATGTATTTATGTATTGGTAGAATATATAGAGATCTCTGCATAATAAATCTGATATAACCTATTGATATAAATTAATAATAGGCTAAGATAGGGCATTCTTTAATGAAGTAAGGAGCCCAAGTATGACCTGTTTTGCCGAGATGTTAGTAACGCAAAAAGCCGATTCGAAGCATAGGCTAGATAAGATTCACGATATTGTTCGCTGGAAACGATTTGGTTATAGATTAGAAAAGGTCCTAAAGCGTTCAGAGCTGGGCCCAACAGGATATCCACCACTCAATCTATTCAAAGCCCTAGTTCTTCAGAACCTGTACGGACTCTCAGACCCAGAGATGGAAGATATGTTATATGATCGGTTATCTTTCCGAAGATTTTGTGGCTTTAGTCTAACGGAGAAGATGCCGGATGAAACGACGATCTGTCGTTTTAGAAGCGCTCTGCAAGGGCACACAGAGAAGCTGCTATCCATGGTGAATCAATATATTGAATCACAGTATTCGTAGCAAATCAGGGACGATAATAGATGCGACAGTCATAAGGTCAAGTGTTCGGCCTCCAGCCGGAGGATCTGTCTCAGAAAAAGATCCAGAGGCAGGATGGACTAAAAAAGGAGGCGAGTTTATTCACGGCTACAAAGCCCATGTAGGATAAGATGCTAAAATAGGATTGATTAATCGAGTGATAGGCACTTCAGCAGATGTTCACGACAGTCAGGTGTTTGAACAATTGCTGGAAGGAGATGAGCCGTTTGTAACGGCGGACAAGGCTTATGACAGTAAGAAACATAGAAAGATGCTGAGGGAGCACGCTATAGAAGATTGGCTATTGCACAAGGGGAGGAAGAATCAGAAATTATCTCGGTGCCAGATTGAGTTAAATAAAATGTTCAGCAAAACCCGTTGCAAAATAGAAAGAATATTTGCTCAGTGGAAAGTCCATATGGGACTCAACCGCTGTCGATACAAGGGCTGGTCTAAACATCAAGTGCACTTTGATCTTATGTCTATCGCCTATAATCTTAAACGTGCAGTAAATATTCTCGCTACTTAGATTGGATTAGTGCGCCTAAAATCTGCCTTTTTGAACCATTTGAGGTTCAAAAAGGAATGATACTCCTTAAATATTTCATTTAAATCCGACTTCTTCACCTTCTTTAAGGGCTCTCGAATTTACTCAGAGGTCTCCAACCAATACATATGAGACAAAATAAGGAAAATAAGTATCTCAACTGCTAACCTAAATATGCTCTTTAGCTCTCTTCCCCTGCAAAGCAGAATGACGCCTAGTTAAAAATGGCTTGACTATTTTTACAATTTTTTCAATTATTAATCCTATATTTTTAAGTGAGTAAGGAGAATGAAAATGATTCATAAGTTTTCATTAAGAGCTTTCGCTTTTCTACTGATGGGATTCCTTTTCTCAAATTCTTCAACAGATTATATTTTTAGCTAGAAGACCAACCCAAAATCCGCGATAGGAAGTTACATTTCTCCTTCAAGTTCAAGGGGACGCAGTTTTTTCGATCGAGCGCGAGTTTTTTTAGGTGTTAAATTTTTAAATCAGCAATAATTGACCCAAAGCGCTAAAAGTTACTCTAA
>JABJFC010000086.1 GCA_018662925.1 Alphaproteobacteria bacterium
ATTTTATCTCCTAAGATGTTAATTAGAGCGGAATGCCCTGTTAACATTTTTGGATATTATGCAAAGCAAAATCCAATGAATTTGAGAAAATGAAAAGAATTTTATGCGCTACTTCGCATAATTACTTTCTTCGCATAACAACTTGGCGGCCTAATTAAAAAATCTGGACTCATGGATGCATTTGTCATTGAGGCAGGTGAAGATTTGCAAGCCTATGAGTCTTTGCACAAGGCTGCAAAGTTACTGGGCTTCTTAAGTGATTCCATGGAAACAAAAACCTTCAATGAATCCTCCCTGGCATATTGGCAAAGAGTCGGTGAACGACATCTAAAATCCAAAGCTTTCTGAAATATGTTGAAAGGGTAGTATCGTTAATAAGCTCTGTATTCAGTTAATGAGTTTTAAAATATAACATAAGTATAATATTCAGTATTTTCACCTGCCGTATTTACGTGACGATTAAATCAAATCCTGCTACAATTGCTGACGAAGGGTGTGGAGGGATTTAATGAGTTATTTCTCGATAAACGGGCTAATAGGTTTTTTTGATCTTAGAAATATAATCATTGAAAACTCATTAGATCGTCGTGCTTGTATTTTGGAGAAAGAGCTTCCTTATGGCATAAAGTTTTCATTCTTCAATAATTGTTATTATTTTTTTGACTTTTCAGAAGCAGACTTTGCCAAGCCTTTTCTTGATCTAAAAAATCTTGATGAATTCAAAAATGCTAAGAACTCCGTCACATTGCATCTGCAAAAAGAAATGATTAATGCATTTAATGCATACTTGTATATAAACTACAGAGAACTCAATAAAAGCATCCATTACTCTAGTTCTGTTACGCGTTCACAACTCCCGAATGATATTGATCAATTTTTTATACCTAATTCAATTTCAAAAGTAACATTACCGTTATCTTATTATTTAGATAGCTGTGCTATTTTCTCAAGCGAGGCATATAAAATTGCCTCTAAAGCGGTCTACAGTCAAAATCCACATAATAACCGAAAATTCAGCAAAAAATTAATTAGTAAAAGTGTGGGAATGCTTTCTTCGATTTCAGAACATAATCAGATAGATCCATACAACCAAGCTTTCTTTTATATATTAGCACAACTATGGAAAGCAGTTTATTTTAAAAATCATGACCTAAGAATAGAAGCAACAATATTTGCTCGTTGTATTTTTGAATTATTAGTTCAAAGAAAATTTGGCCTTAAGAATAAAGGGTTAACTAAGGCACGTTTTAATAAATATTGCGAATCTAAAGAAGTAAGTTCATTTTTTAAAGATTTTTATGAAACATTAAGAAATCCTTCTGCACACGAACTTAGAATTCCTGAAAAACCTGATGAAATTAATCAGTACCTTAAGTATTTGATCGAATTTTTCAAACGTGATTCAGGCATAGATATTAAGAATATCTTGAGGTGATAAATGGGTATATTTCAATGGAAAGAAATAATCTCTTATGCACATTTGACGTCTTTATGATTATGATGATTGTTATTACTCCGGAAGTAAAACAGTTGTCGAATGTTTGTGACGAAACTAGCATCTCTCAAGGAAATTCTAATTTAGAAAGCTAACTGTTTGCTAGCCGGAGTAATATCCTATTTTTTGGTGGCACTTTTTCTCTAATTTTTTGGTTCTTTAAAAAAACTAGAACGATTGGTCTAATCGAATATAGTACTGTATTATTTTCTATTTTTTCTGGCTCAATTTTAGGTTATTTATCCACTAATAACAGAGCTCCATTAAATACTGTAATTTTAATAACTTTCATTTTTACTTCCATACCTTTTTTTACTCATAAGTTAGTACATAATTCCAATAAAAAAACTCTTATGTTAATAAACACGAGTATGGCGTTATTATTTTTCCTATTTTATAGCATTGTAGGTGCAGAGATTAGACAGTCTGAAAAAGAGTTATGCAGCACGATAAATGATTCATCCAAAGGAACTAATATTGGTAAAGATAAATCTCCTAGTAAACCCTCCCCGATGAATATTAAATTTCCACATCTACCCCAGGATTCATATTTTTTGGAAGAGTAAAGAGTAAAATATATATTAAACTCATTAACTGGACAGTGTCCATTGGATATTTTTACGTGTTGCTGATTACCTCTGCCTCAATATAAAAGAGCAACCTCACTCGTTATTTTTGGCAGTTGGTTGAAATGTAAGAAGAAACAGTTCAAAATTTAAGACTCAGTTCATGCAAAGAAGTAATTTCAAAATAATTCACCTAGGACTTTCTCACTCAAAAGTTATCATAACCCTTTTCGATTAACCCCCCAAGCACACTACTCTTCATCTTTTGAAAAAATATCGGGCAGTGTGATTAGGATGTATATAATGGTGAATTTGGCACCGTCAAGTTAATTGGTTAGGCTTATAAAAATCCCATATCCTCTATATTTTAGGCACAGATAATTCCATAATCTGCCTCATCCCAGATGGATTTGGCAACTGTGAAATTTGCTCTCTGAGATGGTGCTTTCTTTGAATATTTGCCTACCTCTGCTGAGAAAATGTTTCTTACTTTTCCCATGAGAGATAAGGTTCTTTGTACTCCTTGTGGGGATTTGAATTTAATAAGACATTTCTCTTTTTTACGGGTAGGCTAATGGGCGTTTTCAACACGATTATTTAACCCCTTATGAGTGTCAATGGTCCTGTAAAATCCCCAGGTAAAGTCCCTCAAAAATCCCCCCCCTAAAAGAGGAGGTAGGAGAGGATACTGAGTTCCATGATGTAAAATATTATGGAACAGACAATGATAGGATTAGCGATGCATACAACAATATTAACTTTATGGAAGCAAGGGAACAGTAAGAATGAGATTGCCCGAGTCACAGGCAAAGATCGTAAAACAGTTCGACGGATAATAAAGAAGTACGAAGGCACGAAAGAAGAAATACCAGCCATAGTGCAAAAAGCCAGTGCACTACAGGCATACCATACAGAGATCATTTCTTTTCTAGAGTCAGGATTGAGCGCTGTAAGAGTCCATGAGAAGCTGCAAGATCTGGGATGTCCCATTGGGTATTCGGGGGTAAAAAAATATGTTGCCAAGATAAAGCTTCATTCGAACATTTGTGTCAGATTTCACAGTGAACCAGGAGAAGAAGCCCAGGTAGATTTTGGATACGTAGGACTCATACCAGACCCCAAGAGGGGTGCTGGAAGGAAGAAAGCCTGGGTTTTTAATATGCGTTTGAGTTATTCCCGACTTGATTATTATGAAGTTGTTTTAGATCAAAAGGTAGAGACATTCATTCGGTGTCACGAAAATGCTTTTCGGTCATTTGGAGGTATTCCCAAAGTGGTCAAAATAGATAATCTTAAGGCAGCGATACTGGAGGCCCATTTTTATGAGCCCCTCTACCAAAGGCTCTACAAGCAGTTTGCAGATCATTGTGGTTTTTATCCCTTGCCCTGTCGAGTGAGACAACCGCAAGAAAAAGGAAAGGTTGAATCAGGGATAAAATACATAAAGAACAATTTTTTTGCTGGACGCTCGTTTAAGAGCTTTGAGGATCTCTGTACTCAACTAAGGCAGTGGATGGATGACTATTGTCAGGAAAGGGTTCATGGAACGACAAAAGAAAAGCCTCGTGTGTTATTTGAGACAAAAGAACAAGAGGTGTTGAAGAGGATTCCCCTCAATCCTTTTTACATGGGTACCAGGGGGCAAAGAAAAGTCCAGAAAGACTGTCATGTCGTTGTGGATCATAATTTTTACTCTGTGCCCTTTGAGCATGTGGGGAAGGTCGTTGAAGTACAGGAAGACTCGAGAGAAGTGAAGATTTTTTATGAAGACAAACAAGTGGCCCTCCATATCCGACAAAATGGCAAGGGCAGGTTCTCGACCCAAACATCCCATTACCCTAGGTATAAATATTACACTCCTGACTCCCCCGAGTATCTTTCCCTTTATCAGAACAAAATGACCTCCCTTGGAAAAGAGACAGAAGATCTGTTCTCTCTCATTGTTCAAGAACATCCCCGGGATTGGTACAGGATTGTAAAAGGCATTTTAGGTCTCCGAAAGCACTACAGCGATGAGGTCATCAATTTAGCCAGCAAAAGAGCTATGGCCTTTGGGATCACCCAGTACAAAAAGATAAAAAGGATCTGTGAGAGTGGATGTTATAGATTGCCCTTGTCTTCAAAAGGCCAGGAGGTCACATGGAAAGCATAAAGCAAACCCTGAGAGAGTTTAAGCTGGCAGGAATGCTTATGTCTCTGGAGGAAAGGATTGTGTATGCTAATGAGAAGCAGCTTTCCTATCAACAGTTCTTGGGGCTTTTATGTGAAGATGAAGCTAACAACCGACGGGACAACAGCTATAAAAAGAGATACGTAAAAGCAAAACTTCCCAATCATAAAACAGTAGAAGACTTTGATTTTGCGTTCCAACCTTCTCTGCCTAAAAAGCAAATTAATGACGCTTTAACGTGCCAGTTTATAAAAGAGAAACGGAATTTAATTTTTGTTGGAAATCCTGGCACAGGAAAAACGCATTTATCAACAGCTATTGCCTTAAGGGCCCTATCTAAAGAATTTAAGGTTCTGTTTACGACCGTTTCTGAAATGCTGTATCAATTGCATGTGGCAAAGGCCGACAACTCTTATTACAAAAAGTTGGGAGAATACCTATCCCCTGATTTATTGGTTCTTGATGAGTTAGGGTTTAAGAAATTCCCTCAGTACTCTGTAGATGATTTTTTTGAGGTAATATCCAAACGTTATGAAAAGGGCTCTTTAATTATTACAACTAATAAGCCTTTTGAGCAGTGGAGCAACATCTTTGGAGATAACACTTTAGCTGAGGCCATCCTTGATAGGGTCGTCCATCATTCCATGGTTTTTACTATTAAAGGTCCTAGTTATCGGAGTAAATCTGTTAGAAAAAAGGAGGCGGAAATGACGTAAAAATAATTCCCTAGGGGGGGGATTTTTGAGGGACTTTACCTGGGGATTTTACAGGGCCATTGACATGAGAACGATGATCCGTATTCCGAGTCATATAACGTATGGGCTTGGTATAATTTTTTAGCTTCACGTGGCTCTGGATAAGCTCCTAATAAACGGCTTAGAAAACGAATTTCGGCTTTCTTATTTCGGCGTTTTTGGAGAAATATATCCAGTTCATGCCCCTCAGAATCGACCGTTCTCCACAGAATGAAGTGAACATCATTGAGTTTGATGGTCACTTCATCAAGATGCCATCTGTTCTTGAATATCACGGTAGCTGTGATTGAATCGGTGGTAAAGCCATACGGCATGACTGATAATGGAAATTGGAAAACGATGACATCGAGATGCTATTAATAAGGACATGGTGATTACCTTCATATTAAAATTCGAACATAACACAAATCCATATTAACTTGACGATGCCTATCCCCTCAAATTACTCTTCTAAGTCTTAAAAAACTTCTCTTCCATTCTGCCTTTGATTTATTCAGACCTCTCTATGAAATAAATGCCATTTACGATTAAACTGCACGAACCATTTCAACTTTTTCTGGAAGATCATATTTTGAATGATCCAGTTTTGCTACATTGATATTGTGATCTTTAAATTGGGAGATTATATTTGAAAACAGTTGAGTTTTTATCATATCTCTACCCTCTGTAATATTAGAAAGCCAAAATGTTAGGCTAAGAGCAACAGCATCATAGTGTACATTTTTGATATATGCTGAAGGAGAAGGTGTTTCTAACACAAGTTGATGCTCAAGAGCGCTGTTTTTCATTAATAAAAGAGCGTCTTCTGTATTAGATTCATAATCTATTTTAATCTCAATATTTAATGCTGCTTTTGTATCAGAGTAGGTCCAGTTGATAACACGGTTGGCTAAAAGCTCATCATTTGGAATAATGACCTCAATACCAGTCTCTGTTCGTAGCAAGGTATACCTTGCACCTGTATATCGCACATATCCCATGGTACCATCTGAAAGCTCTATTAAATCATTACCTTCAATTGATTTTTCAGAAAGCAAAATTAGGCCGCTAATGAAATTCGAAGCTACTTTTTGAAGACCGAAACCAATTCCAATTCCAATGGCACCGCTAAAAATAGTGAACGTAGCAAGGTCCAAACTTAATATGTCTAAAGATACAATAAAAACTATGGTGTAAGTTAAGATTTGCACACCCTTTATAATGAGGGTCTTTTTTGAGTTGTTTATATAGTTCGTTGAATTTATTTTTGTTTCTACTTTTTCTAAAAATATGGACGCCAAAGATAAAAGCGTTATAAACGTTATTATGCCCTTTAATAAGAACCATATAGATATTTTCACACCAGCAACATTAAAAGTTAAATTCTGAAGGTTATTAAAAAGATCTGAGTACTGAGAGCCAAAAAGTAAAAAAATTAAGGCTGCGGAAACAAGTGCAACTAAAAATAATTTTGAAACATAAGAGATTTGTTTTCTATTGAGCATTAAAAAGGCTTTTCATTTATTAATCTTAATGATTTACCTTTACTCTACCTAAAGTGGTTTTGAAAGTTAAAAACTAGTTTTTTCATCTAAATATCTTGAAAAATAGGAGCGAGCAATTTACACTTAATGAATTAAGAAACAAAATTCTGTTTCAGAGACTGAACGCGAACTTTTAGAAAACTTAGAAACGCATCGTATCTTCTCAGAAAACATTCAAGAATAGCTGATCGCTTCAGTCTCTTTGATGGTAGTTGGAAATTTATTATTCTTCTTTTTGCATTTCTTCGTGGTTTGATGTTTTTAAATTTTTAGTATCTTACTCCAAGATTAAACCTCTTACTCTTATATTCTTTTGAAGCCTGCTTTATCTTGAGTGTCTCACCTTACAGGCCCAAATTATTATGGGTCAAAATCGATTCTCTGATCGAAGTTGAATTCGAGCAGAAAATTATTATTAAATAAACCTAAAATCCGAATCACAGACCCGCCAGCTTAATAAATTTATAGCCTAGGAATTAGCACAACTTATAAAAATTCGAAATTAAATAAATACTATAAGAGATAATTACAATGTGCCATATCACAAGAGCGATCGAGCAGCTTTCTCTTTCATTATGCAACCAAGCATTTTGACGAAGCACTTTCTGAAAGCAATCTAGAAGAAAAACCTGGTTCAAGTGAACATAGAATTATACCTCTGAGGCTCTTGCGGATTATACCAATGAGTGAAAAAATGCACCTACCTGACACCATATTCACATTGATTCCAACCATCAAATGTATATCAAATCTTTTGGTGAAGAGGGGAGCGTCATTAGAAAGAGTTTTTAAAGCTATTCATCCGACCGTGGATCAAGTTCTGACGCAATAGGTGTTGTGCCTGGAAGAACAACAAAATCTTGATGATCTTCTACAGCCGATGGTATACGGGTACTGACTCGGTATATTAAATAAGCTGCTAATCCTACCGAGATAAAGATAAAATATATAAACAACCCTCCGCTTCCAAAAAAACTCATAAATACAGAAGCAAATATAGGGCCAAAAATTGCCCCTATCCCATAAGCCAACATGAGCCCTTGCGTGGCAGAAACAATGTCAGCATGTTCAAGAACATCACATGTATGGCTTATGCTGACAGGGTATAAAGCAAAAGAGGCGCCGCCAAAAATGAAGATCAGGATATTGATACTTTGTACAGATTGATTTGATATCGTTATAATGAAAAGCTCAATTGCTAATAATAAAAAGCAAAGAAAAATTAACATTTTTCTTCTATCAACCAAATCAGACAAACGCCCAATTGGATACTGTAAAGCGGTGCCACCAGCAATAAGTAAAAACATAATTAAGGCTGTTACAGAGACATCATTAAGCATTGTTTGAGTATATAAAGGAAGCAACCCTAACACTGATCCTAATAAAAGCCCCGAACATGTACATGATACAATGCCGGTGGGCGATAATTTATAGAGTTGAATTAAAGTCAAAGCTGACGGTTCTTCAATGGTTGGGTTCCCAACTTTGGTAATTGCAAGGGGTATAACTGAAAGAATTACAAAAATTGTGGCAATCGAAAAAGGAGTTAAACTATCTATATTAAAAACATTTAACAAAAATTGCCCAGAAGCAGAGGCACCGTAAAGCGCAATCATATATAAAGCTAGAAATTGACCGCGCGTCTTTACTGTACTATGCCCCAACAGCCAGCTTTCTACTACAATATATAGACCAGCTAGGCAATACCCACTAATGGCACGTAATAATATCCAATACCATAAAGAATAAAACAGCCCCTGAGAAAGCATAACAACAGCTGTAAGAGAAGCAAAAGCAGCATAAGCACGAATATGACCAACCCTTAAAATAAAATTTGCATTTTTAAAGGCACCAAGTGCCATACCCGTATAGTATGCGGATGTGATGAGGCCAATATTCAAAGAAGAAACGCTTTCCATTTCTAAGCGAATAGGAATAAACGTACCAAAAAGACCAACGCCATTCATTAAAAAAAACATACTTAAAAGAGGCGGAATAACGGAACAAAATATTTTAGGTGTCATGATTAACGTTCCACTTTTATACAATGTTGATATCCTCTTCTAATCCTTTCATCATAAGGAAGGAGCAGATAAGTTTCGTACCTTTATCATGGATCTAAAATAGTTAATACTTATTAAATTCTGAGGCCAGCTAATACACTTAAATTGTAAAATATCAGACACTTAATTTTTCAATGCATGCTCCTATCATTTTTAGATGTGATCATTTGGAATATTCAACAGTTTGATGATGCCAATACTAATTTTCTTTCAAAGCCTACCTATGGTAAAAATATTCAGTTCTTAAAAAAATCTACACTCTTTCCTTTTACATCTATAATTTTTAAGGCTACACTGTTCAAATGTGAGAAAGAATATAGCAGGGGGATCTTGATGCCAAATAATAAATTTCTAGAATTGCAAAACGTAATAATAAAAACTTACGGCGATTTTTATGATCAAGTTCTAGAATATATCCCACAAATTTTTCTTGCAATTTTCTTATTTTTGTTTGGTTTGATGTTCGCACATTTGTTGCGAATAATTACTAGAAAATTTTTAAAGGGTTTTGACTCTCTTATAAAGAGGTTAGCACTTTTTTTTGGCTTAAAGTCACTAAACTCCAAGCATTCATATGAAATCCTTATTAGTAAATTTGTATTCTGGTTGGTATTAATCTTCTTTATTGCTTCAAGTGCTAATGTGCTTGGCTGGAAAATTATTACAAAACTTGTTGATAGTTTTATGATGGTGTTACCAAATTTAGTTACTTTTTTTCTAATTGTTATGGTTGGCTTTTTACTAAGTATGGGAGTAAGAACAACAGCTCAAAAACTATTATATTCTGCTGGCTTTGCAAAAAGTGAAATTATTGCTCAATTAATCCAAGCGCTTGTCTTATTCACCGCAATAATAATAGGAGTCGAACAAATAGGGCTCCATGTTCAGTTTCTAACGATGATAATAATTGCAATAATTTCTATAGTTTTTGCGGGTGTAAGTCTTGCTTTTGGACTTGGGGCGAAAACCTTTGTCTCTAATATTATTTCCGCACAATATATAAATAAGCACTGTGATATAGATGATTTTGTGCAAGTTGGAGAAGTGGAAGGAAAGCTCATAGAAATTACTCAAACTTTCTTAATCTTAGAAACACAAAAAGGTAGAACAATGGTTCCAGCAAAATATTTTCATGAAAATGTCAGTACTTTTTATAGAAAAGATACAATTTAAAATGTTTTCTAAAGTGCTTTAAATATGCCTAACAATAAGAAAGATTTTGCTCTTACTTTTACACAATCACACCCTGACATAGTGGCAAAGGAGTTAGAAAAAATGCCTCCATATAAGGTGGCTTCTTTTTTAAAAAGTATTCCTATTTCCGTAGCCCCTCAAGTTATAGAAAAAATGCTTTCAAAGAAAGTTGCCGAAATATGCAATATATTAGAACCTGAAAAAACAACTAAATTTCTAACTCTTATGGAGATTCACTCAGTTATATCAGTATTAAGACATCTAGATCCTGAAAGGCGTCGTTCCATTCTTGCACACTTACCCTCTAAGCTCAGATTATGCTGTAAAATCCTTTTGCGATATTCAGATAATAGTGTTGGTGCTTGGGCTTATCCACAACCAAATATCATTCCATTTGATTACACTGTCGCTGAAGCACTTCAGTTAATTAAAAACACACAAAATAGAATACCTTCCAATATTATTTTTATCGTTAATCGCTATAAAGCCTTTATAGGATTCGTGGATACATATAAATTACTTCAATCACCACCGGATGCTTTAATTGAAGCTCTCACGAAAGAAAGTGAATATTGTTTGTACGGAACTATGAAGCTTGATTCTATCCTTAATCATCCAGGATGGGAGTATTTCGATGTTCTTCCCGTATTAACCAGTGATCAAAAAATTATTGGGGAATTACCATACCGAACCCTCAGAAAAGCTCTAGAAACTTCTAATGAACAAAGAGAAGCTATATTTACCGAGGACATGATTGCTCCAGTTTGGAAGATATATAGTTCAATATCGTTTTCTTTTATAAATTTACTGAGTTCATTCCTTGAGCAAAAAAATGAATTTTCCAAGAAATAGGTGTTTTAGATGCCACAACCAAACCTAAAAGTAACTATAGAAAAGCTCAATAAGATTTTTATAACCAGCTATCCTATTGAAGCAGCTAGAAAATTTGAAACCATGACTCCCTCAGCTGCTGCAAACATCCTTAGTAAGCATCCTATCTGTGATGTTAGTTGCGTTTTTTCTTTTATTACTCCTGGTATAGGAAAATTAATTCTGCTGCTTTTGCCAAAAACTATGGCTTGCGAGCTATTAATGCACTTAGAACCAAATTATGTAGCAATACTTCTAAGGCTTTTGAATAAAAAACAGCAAGATGCCTATCTTAGAAACTTAGATCAAAGCATTTCACGGGAAATAAAGGAAATTTTAGGATACCCACAAAACACGGCAGGAGCAATGATGGAAGCGAGCTTCGTCGGATTTAATAAGAATGCCTCTGTGAAAGATATTTTGTTATTTTTCCAACAACAAAAATTAGACAAAGTTGATCATATTCTTCTTCTTAATGATCAGCTTGAATTAGTGGGAAAAATTAATGTCGGTCGTCTAGTATTAGCAGACAAGAATCTAAAATTATTTTCACTTTCTGAGCCAGTTAGCGTTTCTTTTTCTGCACTTGATTCTAGAGAAAAAGTCATAAAAGTATTTGAAAAAACAAAATTAGATTTTGTACCAGTTTTAGATGCAAATAATAGGGTTATAGGCGTTATACAATCATACATGCTCATAGAAGCTATAAAAGAAGATATTGTTTCTGATATTCAAACCATGGTAGGTGCAAATAAAGAGGAAAGCGCTCTATCTAGTAGCTTCTTCTCTGTTAGGAAAAGATTACCATGGATGGAGATTAATTTACTTACCGCCTTTCTTGCAGCAGCAGTAGTGGGTATTTTTGAAGAAACGATCGCAAAATATACGGCCTTAGCTGTTCTTTTACCTGTTGTAGCAGGGCAGTCTGGTAATGCGGGTGCTCAAGCATTAGCTATTACTATGCGTAGTCTTATTTTAAGAGAAATCACTACAAACCAGTGGCTCAAAATAGCACTAAAAGAATTTAATACTGGCCTTATGAATGGCATATTAATAGCCTTAACTTGCGCAGTTGCAGTTTTTATTTGGAGTAAAAATATTGGCCTTTCTTTAGTAATCACTCTTTCCATGATAGTTTCCATGATTATTGCAAGCGTTGCAGGAGCGCTTGTTCCTATAGTTTTAAAAAAACTAAGACAAGATCCAGCTCAATCATCTTCTATCATACTAACTACTATTACAGATGTAGCAGGGTTTATGTCCTTCCTTGGAATCGCAACAAGCCTGCATAGGTTTCTTTTATAAATAATTGGACACTTCGATAAACTACTTGAAAAAGGAATGTTATGTGATTGAATTGTGAAAGGAAATAAAACTTTGGGGAGAAGAATGTACTTGCAACCAAATTGTTTAGACCTAGCAAATAGAGGGCACCTCTATTAACCTCTCTACATGGTTTAACCATTTGATACAATGCGATAGTTGCATTTTTGTTGAGCCTTTATAAATATCACAGCCCGTTTTTTCTCAAGAAATCCATTAACAATAACGAGCTTCCAGCAAATGTTCCTATAGACAAGAGTAGCAACGACATGACAGTTTTGAAATACATCAACAATGGATCGAACAAAGAACAGTAGATAGAAATTCGCCAAAACAAACACCTAAACAACATGATTGAGTATTATCATCGGTTTATAAAAAAAGAACGAGGTTTATGCTTTGATGCCAAGCTATCCGCCTTTCAAAACTTTACGACTCTTATGGCCTAATGTATCTGAAAAATAGAAATCTGCTAACCTCTCCTCGACTCTGCGCCACAAACGCGACAGAACCCATTTATAAAACCTCCTATAGAAACCAGCTATCCCATTGTATCAAATGGTTAAGCCATGTCTAAAGGTTAATAGATGGGCCCATTTGCTTTGCGAATTTTCTTCTACTGCTTCCGATATGCTTCCGGATTTTTTATCTGGATTTTTCAAAAACTCTGTATGTCGCTTCAAATATGGCTCCCCGGGACGGGCTCGAACCGCCGACCCAGTGATTAACAGTCACTTGCTCTACCAACTGAGCTACCGGGGAACATGGTGCACTAAGGCACCCTATGCTCGAAGCTTTAGCAAATCTCTTTTAGAAATGCTAGGGTGAAATGAACATTCTTCATTTCATTTATGGGAACTTATCCTCCAAAAAAATAGGAGCATAAATTTATATGGGTTAAATTTTAAATCTTGCCCCTTCCCTATTTCCATTTTTTCAATTACCAATACCTCCTGAGAACATCAGGAGAAATTATAATGACATCCCTCTCAGAAATTGAACAAAAATCCCTTATAGAAGCCTCAGAAACTGTTGCAAAGAATGCCTATGCACCCCATTCACGGTTTCACGTTGGCGCGGCTATCCTTTCAGAAAATGGGAACATATACACTGGCTGCAATGTGGAAAATGCTTCCTATGGGTTAACCGTATGTGGTGAACGAAACGCCATTTGCCATGGCGTCTCAAAAGAAGGCGCAACCCTTAAAATTAAGGCCATTGCCATAAGCACAATACCACGTATAGAAGCGTCACCATGTGGCGCCTGTCGACAAGTTATTTCTGAATTTGGAAAAGACATAAAGGTTTTTATTCCACAGAAAGGTGGTCACAGAGAAACCACAATCGAGGCGTTACTCCCCGGTCAATTCGAATTCGATCAGCCCATAGAGTAAGCTTATTCCACTGGTACCAACATTGGCCCCAGATGGCGCCCCGCAAATATATGCATGTGAAAATGAGGGACTTCTTGGCCCGCATGTTGACCATGATTAGCCAAAATTCGATAACCACCCTTTAAGAGATTTAACTCTTCAGCAATTTTCCCAACCGATTGGAAAAAATTGTAGATCTCTTCAGGAGACCCGTTGGCACTAAAGTCCGCAAATGAAACGTAGGAGCCCTTTGGGATCACGACTACATGAACCGGAGCCCGAGGGTTAATGTCGTGGAACGCGAGGGTAAACTCATCCTCATAGACTTTTTCGCAGGGAATATCTCCTCGGATAATCTTTGCAAAGACATTCTCGACATTATAAACCATGTCCACGATAAATTGGCCTCTCTGTATTTTTATCTTTCGTTTTTCCGAATCTTACTATAGATAATTCTTGAAACTTCTGCAACGACTGAGGTGAAACGCAATGTCAACTAAACAAGCTGATTCCTTTGCATGGCACGGAACAACTATTTTATCGGTCCGAAAAAATAATAAAGTCGTCATTGCTGGTGACGGACAAGTTACCCAAGGCCCCATCGTTATTAAAAATTCTGCCCGTAAAGTGCGACGACTGGGAGATGGTTCTGTCATTGCAGGATTTGCCGGCGCTACGGCAGATGCAATGACACTGTTTGAACGCTTAGAAGGAAAACTGGAACAATACCCAGGACAATTGCCAAGAGCCTGTGTGGAACTAGCTAAAGATTGGCGTACCGATCGGTATTTAAGAAAACTAGAAGCCATGATGGCAGTAGCCGACAAGAAAAACTCTCTCATTTTAACTGGCACCGGAGACGTCCTGGAACCCGACGATGGCCTCATTGGAATAGGATCAGGGGGCGCCTATGCTTTGTCAGCAGCCCGCGCTCTAATGGATCAAAAGTTGGAATCCATTGATATTGCCAAAAAAGCCATGACCATCGCCTCAGAGCTTTGCATCTATACCAATTCAAATTTTACCATTGAAAGCATTTAAGCGAGTATTTCAAAATGACGTCCTTTACCCCCAGAGAAATTGTTTCTGAATTAGACCGATTTATTGTTGGTCAAGACGATGCAAAAAAAGCCGTTGCGATTGCGTTAAGAAATAGATGGCGCCGCCTTCAACTCTCCGATGATCTCCGCGAAGAAGTCCTTCCAAAAAACATTCTCATGATCGGACCTACGGGTGTTGGCAAGACCGAGATTGCCCGTCGACTGGCTCGATTGGCACAAGCCCCGTTTCTAAAGGTGGAAGCCACCAAGTTTACAGAAGTGGGCTATGTGGGTCGTGACGTTGAGCAAATCATCCGAGATCTTATTGAAATCTCTATAGCAACGACGCGAGAACGCTTGCGAAAGGAAGTCCAAGCAAAAGCAAAAAACCATGCCCATGATCGTATTCTAGATGTTCTCGTTGGCGAAAAATCCAGTGAAGAAACACGCCAAAAATTCAGGCTTATGCTTGAAAATAACGAGATGGATGATAAAGAAATTGAAATAGATGTTTCTGATACTTCTGGCTTACAGCTCCCCACTTTTGATGTTCCAGGAATGCCCGGCGCCCAAATGGGCATGCTCAACTTGGGCGATATTTTAGGAAAATCCATGGGAGGAGAACGCACTAAAAAGCGCCGCGTTAGGATTGCAGAAGCCCTAGAAATTCTCACCGCCGAAGAAAGTGATAAATTACTCGATCAAGAAATGGTTATGAAAGAGGCTATCGATTCTGTTGAACAAAATGGCATCGTCTTCATCGACGAAATTGACAAGATTTGTGGCCGCGAACGCTCCTCTGGTGAGGTTAGTCGTGAAGGAGTCCAGCGGGATTTACTGCCCCTTATTGAAGGGACAACAGTAGCCACAAAACATGGCCCCGTAAAAACGAACCATATTCTATTTATCGGATCAGGAGCATTTCATACTGTAAAACCCTCAGACCTTTTACCTGAATTACAGGGACGCCTCCCAATTCGTGTCGAACTAACTGCCCTTTCTAAAAAGGATTTTGTAAGAATACTTCAAGAACCAGAAGCTAGCCTTGTTAAGCAATACTGCGCTCTTTTAAAAACTGAAGGCGTCAAATTGAAGTTTTTGGAAAGTGGTGTTGAAGAAATTGCCTCCCTTGCCGCTACAGTGAATAAAAATGTGGAAAATATTGGTGCGAGACGCCTCCACACTATGATGGAAAAATTACTTGAAGAAATCAGTTTCACAGCTCCTGATACCCCGGGCAAGAGTTATACGATCGACGAAAAACTAGTAAAAAAGACTTTGGAAGGATTCACCCATGATACAGACCTTTCAAAATTTATCTTGTAGTGATCTGAGCTCATCTCAGTAAATATTACGGTATGTAATTTCAACCTAACTCCATTATATTCTGACCTTATAGAGTATAAATTCGAAACGTGATTAGTTTGTGATCACACGAAGGGGTAGTATGGCTAACAGGAAAGATTCAGCCACCAGATACACTGTTAATTCTGCGAAAACCGTAGAGGAAGTGTGCGAACCTCTTTTCGAAAACTTCAACATCAGCTATTTCTCCTATGTGAAATTTCTACCTGATAACAAGTATTTATACTTAGGGACTGACGAAGAATGGTTGCAGTGCTATTTCAAGAATTTCGATTACAGCAATAAGGTCCACCAAGAAGTCCAGGATGCTTTTGAAGGTAAATCATTTTACAGCTTACGAATCGGCAATCAAAAATCCATAAAAGAGCCTGTTCTAAATGCCATGTACGAACATGACATATGGAACGCTATAAATTTGTACACCAGCCACGAGTCGGAAGTTGAAAAGTTCTGCTTTGCCTCTAACCGAGAAGACGTCGACAATATGAATTTTTATCTCAATAATCTCGACGTTCTGAAAAGATTCATTGTTTATTTCAAAAACAGTTGTGACTCCCTCATCGATGCCTCAGATGAAAGTAAGTTAGCCCTCGTGCAAAACAGAGAGCCTTGCATCATTGGCAAACAAGCCCCCAAAAACCCTAATAATAGCCAATTATTAGAGAAAACGAAGTTAAAGAAGTATTCGTTTAATGTAGAGTGCCAACCAACCATTTTATCTGCTCAAGAATTCCAATGCCTCCAATACTTCACACGCGGAAAGACCATGAAAGAAATTGGCATTATCTTGAATATTTCGCACAGAACAGTTGAATCATATATCAATAATATTCGCCGGAAAATTGGCTATAAATCACGATCCGAACTCGCAACGATTTTTGCTAAAAATGTGGGGCCTAGCCTTCTTAAGGCTTCAGGGATTTAATATTCTCTTAAATCTCTGAGGTGCTTTTAGTCCGTTGTGTCATTCACAGTTATGATTTTGATGGTCACCTCATCTTGACCATAGGCCAAAGCTGACATCCATACCTCCCCATCACCAATCATGACGCCCTGATAATTGCAAAAGAGATCCTTAAATTTCTGCTTTTGAACAACCTCTTTCACTTCAGCAGTAAAGATTTTTTCATAGTTTTGTATAAAATCTTCTTTGGTTTTAATTCCAATTGGCTGCCTAAGTGGAAAACTTATCATGTTTGCCAAAGTTTCTATATCATCGTTTGAAAGTGCTTTTTGCAAGTCAGCCAAAAACGCTTTAAGGGGCTCCATTGATTTAATCCCTGCCACTCTTAAATCACAATGAGACCCAATTTTCGTAGATATTGGTGATATGGGGGGCTCTTCCTCTTTACAACTCGTAAGTGAAAGAAAACCTAAAAGAGCAATTTTATAGGGACGCATGTTTTCTCCTTAGTGTTTATGGCCCTTAGAAATACTGGAAACTTTTTAACATGAAATTGAATAGGAAGCTACAGGGTTGAGACAGCCCATCCACGCTCTCCCAACTGAGCTATGGCCCATCTCATGCAGCCAAAACTATCTTTGCCACATCATCTGATTGCCCTCAAATACTGCTTCATCCAAAGCTTGCTTTACAGATTTTTTGCCCGAAAGGGCTTCTTCCAATTTATCCAAAATGCGCTCACGAACTTTGATGAAATTGGTGAGGCGAATGCCCTTGGTATGCGGTTTTGGGGAACGATCCAAAACGGATCGCACTGCAATATACGCCGCAGGATGGGTTTCGTAAAAACCAGACTCTTCGGTCATTGTGAAAGCGGCTTTTGTGATAGGTAAATAGCTGGTTGCCTGATGCCATTCCGCTTGGATATCTGACCGGGATAAGAAATCCAAAAAAGCGGCAATGACTTTGTATTCCTCTTCACTATGTCCCGCCATAACCCACAAAGAAGACCCTCCAATGATCGTATTCTGAGGGGCTGTCTTTACATCACTATAAAAAGGCAAGTAACCAACGCCTACCTCAAAAGGGGCATTTTTTAGGGAAAACTCCCGATTTGCCCCCTGTAAAAATATGCCACATTCCCCCTTCTTAAACAGATCCTCACTATCGTTAAATCTGCCTTCATACTTGTATAACTTCGCTTCTTGCCACCGGACAAGATTCTCCACATGCCTTATATATAGGGGCGCATTAATGACAAGCTCAGCCCTTGTTGATTCGAACCCATTCCCATGGGTCGCAAAAGGTTCGCCATGCCACGCCCCAAATTGTTCGAAAGTATACGCTGCTGGCCAAGCCGTCGAAAATCCATACTTCACAGCCCCTGACCTGACCAACACACTACAAACTTTCTCCATTTCTTCCCATGTCTGAGGTGGCTTGTCCGGATCTAAACCAGCTTTCTTAAACGCTTCCTTATTATAAAATAAAATTCCCGTAGAAGCATTCAAAGGAAGTGACAGCATTTTCCCGTCTGAAAGCGTATAAAAGTCTCTTACCGCTGGAATGTACTCGCTCGGATTAAAAGGATGGTCAAGGTGGCGCATCACATCAGAAAGGGAAACGAATAAGTCTAAATGTTCTAAGGCCTCAGTCGTTGCCACTTCAAAGACTTGCAATATATGGGGTGGCTTCCCCGCCTTCCCCTTCTCTATTCCTTCCTCAAAACACGATGTATAGCTATCTGATTTATTGATGGGGGTAATCTGATAATCAGATTGTGTTTTATTAAACCGATCTGCGAATTCTTTTAACTTACCCTCAATAGGCCCGCCCAAAGCGTGCCAAAGGGTAATCTCTTGAGCAGCCCAAGAAAAACTTTGCATTTGAAGCACAATAATAGTACAAAGGATTGCTAAAGTTAATCGCTTAATGGTCATAATTTCTCACACTAAATATAGGGTGAGAAATTATTATATTTTTATTTGTTTGGCAAGAAAACATGATTTCATCCATTTCTATTCGCGGTGCACGAGAGCACAACTTAAAAGATCTCAATGTGGAAATCCCCAAGAACCAACTTGTGGTCATTACGGGCCTCAGTGGATCCGGAAAATCCTCCCTAGCATTTGATACGATCTATGCCGAAGGTCAGCGCCGCTATGTGGAAAGCCTGTCTGCCTATGCCCGTCAATTCTTGGAACTCATGCAAAAACCCGATATAGATTCCATTGAGGGTCTATCACCGGCCATTGCCATCGAACAAAAGACTACCTCCAAAAATCCTCGATCTACAGTCGGAACCATTACGGAAATTTATGATTACCTGCGGCTTTTGTTCGCACGAATAGGTGTCCCCTATTCACCTGCCACAGGACTCCCCATCGAAAGCCAATCTGTTTCTCAAATGGTGGATCGTCTTATGGCACTCCCAGAAGGAACAAAGCTTTATCTCTTGGCGCCCATCGTGCGCGGCCGCAAAGGAGAATATCGGAAAGAACTGCTAGAGCTCCAGCGCAAAGGATTCCAGCGTGTGAAAATAGACGGAGAACTATACGAAATCGATGAAGCACCTGCGCTAAATAAAAAAGTAAAACACGATATCGATGTGGTGGTCGATCGACTCGCGGTGAAAGAGACGGTGAAACAGCGCCTCGCAGATACGCTTGAAACAGCCCTATCCATCGCAGATGGCTTGGCCGCGGCAGAGTTAGCCGATACGGGAGAACGCATTACTTTTTCCGAAAAGTTTGCCTGTCCCGTCTCGGGATTCACCCTGGAAGAAATAGAACCTCGCCTCTTTTCCTTTAATAACCCTTTCGGAGCCTGTCCAACTTGTGATGGATTGGGCGTTAAAATGGAATTTGACGAGGACCTGGTTGTTCCCAACAAGTCCCTCTCTCTTTTGAAAGGCGCCATTGCGCCCTGGGCAAATTCCTCAAGCGAATACTATATCCAAACCCTGGAAGGCATTGCACGGCATTACAAAGTCAAGCTTAACGCCCCCTTCGAGATATTACCTCAAAAAGTTCAAGAGACCATTCTCCATGGTTCTGGGCGAGAAAAAATCGATATCACATATCGGGATGCAAAACGCACCTACACAGTGTCCAAAGCATTTGAAGGTGTCATTCCCAATATGACACGCCGTTTCCTAGAAACGGAAAGTAGCTGGGTCCGCGAAGAAATGGGTAAATACCAAATGGTCCATACCTGTGATAGCTGTGAAGCTTTTCGGTTAAAGCCAGAAGCGCTGTGCGTTAAAATTGATGAACTGCACATTGCTGAAGTCACAAACAAGTCCATCGAAGAGGCCGCTGTCTGGTTTGAAAATCTGCCCTCAAAACTGGACACGCAAAATCAAGAAATTGGCCGGCGGATTCTTAAGGAAATTCAAGAACGCTTGGGATTTTTGGTCAGCGTTGGTTTGGGATACCTCACCCTCTCCCGAGGTTCAGGCACGCTATCTGGAGGAGAAAGCCAGCGCATTCGACTGGCCTCTCAAATCGGATCAGGACTCACCGGTGTTCTTTACGTTCTAGATGAACCCTCTATCGGACTCCATCAACGAGATAACAATCGCCTTTTGGAGACCCTTGTTCGTTTGCGAGATCTAGGCAACTCCGTCATCGTTGTTGAGCACGATGAAGATGCCATCCGAACTGCCGATCATGTCATTGATATGGGCCCCAGAGCTGGGATTCACGGTGGAGAAATAATTGCGCAAGGAACGCCAGCAGATATTCTAGCCTCTGAAAAAAGCCTCACAGGACAATACCTGAGTGGGAAGCGAGAAATCCCCATACCTCAAAGGCGGCGCAAAGGAAAAAGTGATCTGAAAATTATAGGCGCGCAAGCCAACAATCTTCAAAACATAGATGCGACCATTCCTCTCGGCACCTTTACCTGTGTGACAGGAGTCTCAGGTGGCGGAAAATCATCTCTCATTGTTGAAACGCTTTATAAGGGCTTATCCCGCCTCCTTAATAATTCAAGAATCATTCCAGGCACCCACAAGAAAATTAGCGGTGCTTATGAATTGGACAAGATTGTTGATATCAATCAATCTCCTATTGGACGGACCCCGCGGTCTAATCCCGCCACCTATACAGGCTGTTTCACGCCCATCCGCGAATGGTTTGCGGGCCTTCCCGAAGCCAAAGCCAGAGGCTATAAGCCAGGACGCTTTTCCTTTAACGTCAAAGGGGGGCGCTGTGAATCCTGTCAAGGAGATGGGCTTATAAAGATTGAAATGCATTTTCTGCCCGACGTTTATGTCACCTGCGATCAATGTAAGGGTCGTCGTTATAACAGAGAAACTTTGGAAATCACATACAAAGGCAAATCCATCGCAGATGTTCTTGATATGACCGTCGATGAGGCAGCAGATTTTTTCGAAGCCCATCCCAGTCTCAAAGATAAGCTAGCTGTTTTAAACAAGGTTGGGCTTTCGTATATCCATTTGGGCCAATCTGCCACTACCCTTTCAGGAGGTGAAGCACAGCGGGTTAAATTAGCCAAGGAACTCTCCCGACGCGCCACAGGAAAGACTTTATATATTCTGGATGAGCCAACGACAGGCCTCCACTTTGAAGACACTCGGAAACTCTTAGAAGTTCTCCAGGCCCTAGTAGACCAGGGCAACTCTGTCCTCGTTATAGAACATAACCTAGACGTGATTAAAACAGCCGACTGGATCATCGATTTGGGCCCCGAGGGTGGTTCAGGTGGCGGACATATTGTGGCCGCAGGCACGCCTGAAGATATCGTTCATGTTAAAGAAAGCTACACGGGGCATTATCTCAAACCACATTTGAAAGGCTACGACGAGAAGGCCGCTTAAAACACTACGTCTTCGTTCATATTTTTATGTGATTGTACTATTCAGTTTTCTCTTGAGAGTTACATAACCTGGATCCCAAATCACTTTAAGGATCAATGTCTTAAGATACCGATTGATCCAAGGTTCTTCTGTTCAGAAATGGTGACGTTCACTTGCAGAAACAACAGTTAACTATAGCAGTCCTAATACCCAATTACCGTAACAGGTACACCAATCGCAGTACTTGAGAAATTGCCATTGCCGTGATCGAAGTAGGGCTGGAGTTCAGAGGGTGCATCGTAAAATTCGTCCTTTCCCCTCTTTTCGTAGCCCGTAAAACCATTGTCGTTTGCAGAAGGCATAATACCTTTACCCATGGCAAGGGTTTTTAATACATATTGCATCCTATTCGCATGAAAAGCATCACTTTCAGCTTCTAATTTCTTCTGCATATATTCAGACAGATCTACCACCACAGAATCCCCCTTAGGTTGAACTGGCACTTGAGAAGCGGACGGAAAAAATACACTTGGCGGACGCAAATCTGAAACAGCCCCATCAACGTTTTCTTCTTCAGTGTCTGAACCATCGGAGGCGTCATGAAAAACGAGATCCTTATCCTGCTCTTCTTCTTCATCTGCATTTTTCCCTTCAAGTTGATCAAGTCCAACTTCTTCCTCCTCTTCAAGGAGTGCATATTGAACACTAGTGCTGTCCAAGTCCTCAACTCTACCAACGTTCAATCCACCGCCCGAAAACCCTTCGCCACCTCCAGAATAGTCCTCCATCTCCCTGTCATCTGCTGCGCGTTTCTCCTTCGTTTTTTTCTCCTTCTTAACTAGAACTCTGATTTCTTTAATGAACTTATGCACCTCTTCTACCTCTGTCATAGTGCCCCTTTTGACAGTGAATTGGAAAATATCTTCCACAAACTGCATGAGATCATGTTTATGCAATCCAACGAAATCAGGATACTTGAAAAAAGTTTTCCTGACCTGACGGATGAACCAACTTGACCAAGTCTCTATGGGGTTTACAGAATACTCTTCCTCAACGCCAAATCCACATTTCTTTAGCACAGGCTTTATACCCTGTAGATTACTAAAACTGCGCCAGCCCCAATGAGACAGTAATTCTTCATCAGGTGATGATTGTAAATCATCCTCATTGATGATACGGCCACTAACTTCCCAAACTGTTCTTGAAAGCTTCACGAAACCTTGCCTGATACCCGTTAATAAACGGCGAGTCCTTAGGGCGATTATTGAGCCAGATCTCTTTAGTTGAGCAGCTGCAAATGGTGTTAAGTTGAGAGACAGTCCCGCTGTCGTAATTAAAACGTAACCATTATAAAGAATGCTCAGGGGATCTCGTGTAATTAAAGAATAAACACTGGGCACGCCCATAGCTGTCAGGTACACAACGGCAAAGGGAACTGTTTGCAGAGTTCCCCACGCCAAACTATCCAACCAATGTCCTACCCCCAAAATCCGGCTCACACGTCCCGTTGAAGGATTGTCTCGGGTTCCCTCTCTAATATAATGCATCCAGGCATACAAGCTATTAAACCAGCCAAAGGCTGCGACAGGTGCACTTAACAAACCCAATGTCGTTAGACGAAAAGGATCCTCTATAATCGTACTAAACGAGTAGCCAAATGGATCATACAAAAGTCTGTGAAAGACGTACATTGACAGAACAGTTAGACCAGGCAAACCAACCGTAGCCGCCAACAGTGAAAATAAGCGTTTATTTATTTCAGGATCCTTTACCTGTCGAAAGATTCTTTGCCATCTGTTGAGTGTCTCTTTTCGAGATTCTTCTGTATCATCATGGAGTAGACTTTGCTCCAAAGAGCTTTCTTCTACTAAAAGTTCTCCTTCAAGAACTGCTATAAAATTTTTGATATCAATAAAATTTTCCACACCTGCATCTTTGCTACTACCTGAAGTAGATCGTGTAATAAGATTCCAAATTTGATGAAACCTCTGGGGATCCGTCTTTATAGTAAGCCATAGTCTCAGAATTTCCTGAGGGTCCTCCATATCACGGATAAGACGCTTATAATCTCGCTTCTTCTGCTGTAACGCAAGCATAGTATTTGCAAAGGATCCTTCTTTCTCTTCTCTCAATATCGTCTTTCTGAAAAACTCCCTGCTCTTTGCAAAAGTCCAGCGTAAATCACTTTGCAGAGCACTTACGCGCTCTGTAAGAGTTGCAAATTCAAATATAAATCCACCGAACATCTCTGTTGCTACAAGCCACAAGGGAGCATTTTCAGAAATACTCAGATAAAACAAAGGAAGCGCCAGTGAAAGGACTGCAGCAGGAACGTCTAGTAATCTCCTACCAATAGTATGAATATAATCATTCAGTCGCTCGGCACGAAACATATGGTTTGGAGCACGGGACAACATGCTTTCAAAAAATCTAGCTGCATCAACAGAGGTTACAGAATTTCGCAGATAAAAAGTAAGAGAAATGGCATCCGTAAGAACATCCGTAGGATTTTTTGAAACGGTATCCTCTTGATCTAAATTAAGGATTTCAAGCCATCTATATAAAAAATATCCAAATAAAGCACCTCTTACAACATGCCCACCAGCAGAAACAATCACTCCAATCGCTCCCCAAGGCTCCCTCAAATGGGGCAGTATTCTGCGCGGAAAGTAGTGAAAAATCTGATCTCGATCATCTGGTCGAACTTGCTGCATATAGTTCATAATACGGTCAAATTCTTCTCTAAGCGTCAAGGTATCCAGAATCTTTAGTCTTGAATATTTGTCATCACCCAAACAGTTTACAGTGGGTTGCTGAAGCACCATGTACTCTGCTAGTGAATTATCCATATTCCTTATGACGGATGGAATACGATTCCTACTGTACTCTTCCGAAGTCTCTCCATCTTTGCCTTTTGCAAAAGAACAATCGCAATTTAGTGAAGTACAAAACACAAAAACTAAAAGTAGGAAGGCATATTTTATAGCACACATCAAACAGAGGCTTTCGTAGTAATACTGAAATATAAAAATCTTTAGAGATGATAGTAAAAAACACCAATACATACAAGTATATTGTATGCATACTTAAAATAAACCGCCAAAAAATCCGGGAAGCACAACTATCTTTATTCTCCTTCCCGGACTAACGTGCTTTTCTATTTATTGATCATCGCCACCTGGGATTTATTGAACCTAATGCAGAAACCTATTTTCCAGACTTTAAGTGGCTCTTGAGCCCATCTACTAAAAACACAACACGATCTCGACATTTTTGCTTTGCAAAATCCTGTAGGGAAACACGATTTCCCTCTATAAGTGCATTATCATCAGCCAATAATGTCGCGACAAAGGTAATGCTATCGCTATTCACGTCTCCTACCTCTTTGATGGAAATCAAGAGGATTGCATCCTCGCCTTTTTTATTTACAAAAGACAGAAAATTATGGGGTTTTTCGGAAATATAACCGTCTTTATTTTTTGGCAAACTGTTTAAAGCCTGGCCCAGTTCTTCCAAAGATACAAGCTGAGCGCCTCCCTTATGACCAATCGTCGGAAATGCATTAATAGATTTTCCATCCTTGATCCCTTTTAAGGTTAGTTTCATTGTGCCATTGGTATCAATATCCGAAATTTCAAAATTATCGGCACGAATATGATAGTCGTATTCTGAAACTTTTTGCTCTTCTGAACAGCCCACTAAACCGAAGGCAAGAAAAACTACACTATACAAAAAACCTGACTTTTTCATGATATCACCTTGTTATTTTTGCTCTTTAGAGTATTGAGTGTATCATACGAGCACCTCATTTCAATGATATAAAATTTATGTACTTTCTGGATGGATCTCAGGAATAGTCTTATAATTCAAGGAAATAAAAAGGTCCTACTCGGATAATTTAAAGTGCTTCTCAGGGATAGTGCCGCCGACCATAAAATTCTCCAAGATCACATGGGTAATATTTCCTTGAGCATCTATCACCTTCCATTGAGTTAGCTGTAGCGGTTTTTCCTGAAAACCAAGGACAAGCTGACCCCAATCTGAATCATCATCTTTGCTTAAGGTGATGAAGATATGATTCTTCTGCTGCTCCACACGATCAACGGAAATGTCCTTTTTAAAATTTACACGCTCTCGAAGGATAAACTCTGCTGGTGTCGAGGAAAGCGGCACATAGCTAATCTCATCCAGTTGTTTATCCTGGTACGATACCCAGCTGCCATCGGAGATAATAAGTAAAGGAGACGGCGGATTGTATTCAAGGCGTACACGTCCAGGCCGGGACAAATAAAGAGTGCCATGGGTCACATTTCCTTGGGCGTCTTTTTGATGAAAATTAGCTTTTACCGTTTTGAGACCGTTGAGATATCCTTCCACATCCTTTAAGAGACGTTGCGGATTGGAAACCCCTTTGGTCGTTACCGTTTTTTTCGGAGTTTTTGCTCTCAAATAGGAAGCCTTCTGACTTTTCACAACATGTTTATTGGAATCAGGATGCGCTTTTTTGGACGCTCCCATTGCAGGATCAAAAGCCGAAACAGACAGTCCTCCCATGAGGACAACCAGAAAGAAAATTTTGCGCATCCTATCCTAACTCCACTCATTCGTTCCCATTATTGACTTCCGGCCAACACCTCACGCCGGCCAGCATGGTTGGCAGCAGAAATAACGCCCTCTGCCTCCATCTGTTCAACAATGCGTGCTGCTCTATTGTAACCGATTTGTAAGTGCCGCTGAACAAAACTTGTCGAGGCTTTCTGTTCACGGCAAACAATACTGACGGCTTGATCATAGAGGGGATCATGGTCGCGACTGGATTCACCACTCACGCCCCCTTCTTCATCTTCCTCGGTCACATCTTCCACATAGGTGGGCGACCCCTGGGTTTTCAAGAACGCCACCACTTTATCTACTTCTTCATCAGACACAAAAGGACCATGGACGCGCGTAACCCGTCCACCAGCCGCCATGTACAACATGTCTCCTTGCCCCAAAAGCTGCTCTGCTCCTGCCTCTCCTAAAATTGTACGACTATCAATTTTGGAGGTGACCTGAAAACTAATGCGCGTTGGAAAGTTTGCTTTAATAGTTCCTGTTATTACATCCACCGAAGGTCTCTGTGTTGCCATGATTAAGTGGATTCCCGCTGCACGAGCCATTTGCGCCAAGCGCTGAATAACGACTTCGATATCCTTTCCCGCCACCAACATTAAGTCAGCCATCTCATCGACAACAATGACGATGTAAGGCATTGGCGTCATATCTAGCGGCTGTTCTTCGTAAATAGCTTTTCCTGTTTCTGGATCGAAGCCAGTTTGAACCTTGCGTTTGATGACTTCTTCCCGTTCCTTAGCCTCTTTAAGGCGCAAATTGTACCCGTCAATATTTCGCACCCCAAGGCGCGACATGGCCCGATAACGGTTTTCCATCTCTTTAACCGCCCACTTTAGGGCCACAACTGCCTTTTTCGGATCCGTCACAACTGGCGTAAGCAAGTGAGGAATATCTTCGTATACGGATAATTCCAACATTTTGGGATCGATCATGATGAACTTACATCGATCTGGCGGCAATCTGTATAGAAGGGACAGAATCATTGTATTTACAGAAACAGATTTACCAGAGCCAGTCGTTCCCGCCACCAACAAGTGGGGCATACGGGCCAAATCAACGATAATGGGCTCTCCACCGATGTCTTTCCCAAGAATCAGAGCCAGCCGCCCAGCTGTTCGTTCAAAGGCCTCATGTCCCAACTGTTCCCGGAGCATCACCACATCTCGCTTTTGGTTGGGTAATTCGATGCCAATAACATTTTGGCCAGCTACCACAGAAACACGAGCCGAAACGGCACTCATAGATCGTGCAATATCACTGGATAATCCAATGACTCGAGAAGATTTTAATCCTGGCGCTGGACAAAGTTCGTAAAGAGTTACCACAGGCCCTGGGCGAACTTTAACAATCTCTCCGCGAACACCAAAATCCTTCAGTACGTTCTCTAGAGAGGCAGCCTTTTTTTCTAAGATATCGTCGCTTTCTTCTTTAAGACCTTTGTCCTTCTTTGGCTTTGCCAACAAGTCATGTGGTGGCAAACGATAATTCTCGTCAGATACAAGCTCTAGAGGCTTGTACAAAGCAGTTTCATCTGTTCTGTCTAAAGTAACTTTTTCCTTAGTTTTACGCGATACCATCTTCTTCTCAGAAAGAGTTGGCTCCGCAGATTTGGATAATGGAAGTGGTTCCGGAGATTCTTCCACATTTCTTAATTGAATGCGAAGGCCATCCGGACGTTTCCTCACCAAAAAAAGGAAACCCTTAAAAATGAGATTTGTACTCTTTCCCGTATGCTTCAGAATCTGCTTCCACAGGCGCCAAGGAACCCCCAAAATATAAAGGAACAAAAGCACCGCGAGAATACCTGAGATAAGAGCCAGAGGAAGATTTCCAATGGCTAGGGTTGAATACAAAGCGATTGTCTTCAGCAGCTCAAGTCCTAAATATCCCAAGCTCCCTCCCAAAAAACCCCACTCCTTAGGAAGAGGCAAGGCTGTCCAAAATATGGCCCAAAGAACAAGGACGCTGGGCAATATCAAAAGCTTCAACCACGGATAGGTTGGGGGACGATGTAATAAAACACGCACCCCCCAAACAACGAGAAGCGGAACAAGAACCCAGCCTGCTATTCCCATAAGTTGTTGAAAAAGATCCGCCAAAACGGCACCAAAAGGACCCACAAAGTTCCTCACAATATGGGCATCCACGGCAACATTCCATGAGGGATCGGTCCGATCGTAAGACAAAAGGCTCAATCCCAAAACAATTCCCGAAATAACGAGAACAAAACCCAGACCTTCTGTAGCTCGCAGTTTAAAAAAGGATTTAAAGATTGGTGGAAAAAGAGTTCTCTTTGAAACAGTATTTCGCATTCGTGGCATTTTCTATCACTTTAATAATTTTATTTCCGGAAATCCCGAAACAACCTAATTCTTGGGATAAATCAATTCCCTTAACAAATCAACTCCTGGTCAGAGTGAAAGGATTCGCACCTCCGGCTCCTACCTCCCGAAGGCAGTACTCTACCAGGCTGAGCTACACTCCGAGTACTATTGATTTTATAGCGTTATACCAGTCAACAGTGCAAGGAAAAGCAGAAAATTATGCTACTTTTAGTCGAGAGTACAGAGAGCTGTTTTTGACAGATGTGTAAATAACAGGAATGACGAAGAGTGTTAAAACAGTCCCCAAGAGCAGCCCACCTACGAGGACGCAACCTATGGCAAAACGAGCCTCACTCCCTGCCCCACTGGATATTAAGAGTGGAATCGTTCCAAAGACCATGGCCCCTGTCGTCATTAAGATCGGACGAAAGCGAAGTACGGATGCTTCGCGAATGGCTTCTGAAGCTTGTTTTCCTTCGTTACACAATTGATTCGCAAAGGTAACCAAAAGAATCCCATGTTTGGTGATAAGCCCCACAAGAGTGATTAATCCAATCTGGGTAAAAATGTTCAGACTCTGCCCAAAGAGCCATAAGGTTAAGAGAGCGCCACAACACGCCAGCGGTACTGTAAACATTATCATTAGAGGATCGGTAAAACTTTCGAATTGTATGGCCAAAATAGAATAGATGAAGATAAGGGCAATCCCGAAAAGGATCATCATTTCAACAAAAGACTCCTGATACTTTTCGGCCGCTCCCGTAAAGGCAACCGAGTACCCAGATGGAAAAGTTGAGTCGACTTTCTTTTTCAAATAGTCCACAGCTGCAGCAAAATCTTGGCCGGGCTTAAGCGTAGCACTAAAGGTTGTGGATCGCATTTGGTTCACATGCTCTAAAGACTGGGGCAAACCAACTTCCTCTAAAGTCGCAAATGATGCCAGTGAAACACGAGCGCCCTCTTTATTAGAAACATATACTTCGCTCAAATCTTGAGGGCTATCTTGCCCCGTGAGTCGAACATCATATTTCTGACCTTCTTTGTAAAACGACGTGGACTTGGCACGATCAAGAAAAATTTCCAGCGCTTTAGAGATATCTTCTGGTTCAAAGTCAGCTTTGGCCATTTTCTGACGATCAATCACACAATTGTACCCCGGTTCTCCTAGCTTCAATCTATGATATACGCTTTTAAAAACACCATCATCACGGCATTCTTTCGTAAATTTTTCGATACGATTTAAGAGTTCTTCATAGGTCCCAACGGTTAAGACGTAGAGAGTAATATCTGAATCCTCTCCCATCCCTTCCAGCCCAGGAAGACCGCTATCCCAATTCCAAACATGTGTTGAAACCGTCGGAATGACCCTAACTTTTTCTCGCAAATCTTCCGTAATCTGTCCAGCAGACCGCCCTCTATCTGACCAACTCTTCAACGGAAGAACAACATTCCCACCCCAATCTCCGATAAAAGTTAGATTTTGCTTTGCTTCAGGAACATCTTTAACGAGAGTTTCAGCCTTTTTAACGTACTCGTCCATAACTTCTTTAGAACTTGCCGTAAGCGGTTCCATAAAGACTCCCAGAACCCCACGATCTTCTTTAGGCGCCAATTCTCCTGGCAGAATCTTAAAAAAGACGACGCATAACGCTAAAAGAAGGCAAGCTCCCCCCATAATCCACCTGGGATATAACATCACACGGCCAAGTAAATTCTTATAGTTGTCTGTCAGTCTTTGGATGAAATTGGAGATGGATGGGAGAACTTCTCCATTATGTGCCCTCAGAATGTTGGAGCACATCATAGGAGACAGTGTTAGTGCAACCACTCCAGAAACTAGAACAGCTCCGGCCAGCGCCACAGCGAACTCAACAAAAATTTGACCCATAGCTCCCTGCATGAACGCAATGGGGGCATATACACTTGCTAGAGTGCCTGTCATAGCCACGATAGCGAAGCTAATCTCCTTGCTGCCCTTCTTAGCCGCCTCCTGTGGAGACATCCCCGCCTCCACATGACGGAATATATTTTCCAACACCACAATGGCATCATCAACTACCAGGCCAATTGCCAAAACAAGTGCCAACAACGTTATGGTATTTATGGAGAATCCGAAAAGGGAAAGAATCGCAAATGTTCCCAAAACGGACACAGGAATGGTCACAAGAGGAATCAATGAGGCTCTTAGATTCCGTAAGAAAAGGAAAATAATAAGCAGCACCAAAACAACGGCTTCAATCAAAGAATTTTTGATGCTGCTCAGAGAGGCTCTGATAAAATCAGCATCATCTTTCACGATTTCAGCATAGACACCTTCAGAAAGATTTTTTTGAAGCCCAGGCAGAATCTCACGAACATCCCGTGAGATTTCCAGCGGATTCCCGTCTCCTGCCCTTTTGATGCCTAACAAAATACCCGGGTTGCCATTCACCCGAATTCGCCAAGAATCGTCATCTTTAAGTCGGATATCAGCAACATCTCTAAGAAAGACAACATCTCCATCCTTTTGTTTCACAACAATGGACCCAAAATCCTCATCGGACTTCGCTTTTAAATCCATTGTAACGGGAATTTCCCCAGCAAGCTTTCCAGAGGGAAGTGCCACGTTATGGTCTTCCAAGGCTTTGGATATCCCTTTTGGGGTTACGCCGAAAGAGAACATTTTTAGACGATCCAAAGCAATTTCCATGACATAGGGACGCCCTATGACATCCACGGAAGCCACCCCAGAGAGGCTTCTAAAAGCATTTTTGAGGTGCAAGTTTGCCAGGTGAGTTAAGTCCGAAGATTCAAGATGATCACTGGTGAGAGAAACATATATGAGCGCCTGAGTCTCATTTGCTTCTTGTCGAATCTTTGGATCTTGAACATCTTTGGGCAAATCACTCTTTATCTGTGCAAGAGATTCACGGACTTTAGAAAGGACAGAGTTGACGGAAGTGCCCTCTTTAAATTTGAGACGAACTTCCGATTCCCCTTCTTTAGAAGAAGAGGCCATCAACGAAAGATTCGGGACTTCAGCAAGGGCATCCTCAACAAGAAACGTCACTTCAGACTCAATGACCTGTGGGCTTGCATTGGGATAAGAGATACGAACAGTTAAAGAAGGGGTAGATACCTCCGGGTATTCACGTACCGTCAGGCTACGATATGACAAAAGCCCAACCACGATGAATAACACATTCAACACAATGGCAAAAATTGGTCGCTTAATGAAAAACTCTGAAATCGTCATGGGTTACACTTCGCTGGTATAAATCTTTACAGGCTGGGTATCATGGAGGCTTCTCTGGCCTCTAAGAATTACCTGCTCTCCTTCTGACAAGCCTTCTATTACCTCTACCGAGTCTTGCGTTTGCAGACCCAATTTCACGGGAAGAAGCACTGCCTTTTCTTCCCTTACTGAATACACATGGGACGTTCCATTATTCAAAAAGACAGCTTCTTTTGGCAAAACAAGGACATCATGCTTTGTCTGAAGTTCCACTTCCATAGTAGTCGCCGCACCCATAATCGAGGGGAAAGACACTAAGTTTGCCTTGCCAGCCCCCATATGGGTCTTTGTATCTAGAACCATTTGGAACGAAGCAATACTCCCTTCAACAGCACCAACATGTACTTTCTGGCCTACGGAAAGTTGAGATAAAATAGATTCTGGTGCTTCGAACTCCACCACACAGTCTTTGGGATCATAGACTGTGACAATCTCATCGCCTTCCTTTACATAGGCCCCTTCTGCCACTTTAAAAACACCACAGATGCCATCAAAACTGGCCCTAAACTCTGATTTTCTCAAAGCACCCTTTGAGTCTTCCAATGCTACCTGTGCCTGCAGCAAATCCTTCTTTCTCTCTTCCACCGCGCGCTCAGAAATATTTCCAGCTTCATACAGTGTTCGCATCCGGTCATAATGCTTTTGCGCGAGACCTTCTGCCGACAGGGCTAACTCATATTTTCTGGAAAGATCACCATTCCTTAAACTCCCAAGCACCGCACCCTTTTTCACAGACTCACCCTCCTGGGCATACATCATGTATAGAGTGCCATCCTTTTTTGCTTTCAGAGTCGTTCTCTTCTTGGCCTGAATCGTCCCTAACATCCTTCCCGTAAGCGTGATGGATCCTAAGCTTACCTTCACCACTTCTATGGTTTTAGGCTTCTCCTTAGTATCCTTTCCCCCGCCAAAAAAAGTAGGGAGGACAAAAGCACAAAAAGCCACACCCAAGCATGATAAAATCAGAATAGATCTTAATTTAATTTTCGACATCGACTACTTTTCCTAATACTAGCCGCGCAGACTAACAGAAAAGGGATGCTGATCAAAGTTTTTTATTTGTGGTGCAGAATGTGGGAGGGAATATGGTTGAGCATGCGAAGAGAGTTCGGTGTTATGTAAATCTGAAAACCTTTCATTTTTACATTGAAATCTCGGCTAGCGTCACCGAGATTTCAATGTAATCAATATTTTATATATTTATCAAAAGATTATATTTGAAATTGTGATCATCTTTAACAAATTATGTAACTAAAATCACAAATTATCCCACTTTTTTAAATATTCTTCCTTGAAAATTCGGTGGACACCACCGAGATTTCAATGTAAACTTGATAAATGGAAAGAAAACAATATATTGAACGCATATCAAAATATTTTAAATCCCATCAAATAGTAGGGCTTTTGGGACCGAGACAGTGTGGGAAAACGACCCTTGCACGTAAATATGCAAATATCCAGAATTCAGCAAATAGAGAAAATTACTTCGATTTGGAGGATGCTCGAGATTACGAAAGGTTGCAAAAACCTCAGCTGGTGTTAGAAAAATTAGAAGGATTAGTCATCATTGATGAAATTCAATTGATGCCAAGTTTATTTGCAACTCTGCGTGTTCTTGTTGATCGTGAAGATTCTAAGGCTCGTTTTCTAATTTTAGGAAGCGCTTCACGAGAGCTTATAAATAAGTCAGCCGAGACCTTAGCCGGACGAATTGCCTACATTGAATTACCGCCCTTTTCCTACCTGGAAACACATAATTTAGATAAGTTATGGCTCCGCGGTGGCTTCCCTAGATCCTATTTGGCTCCAAATATAGAGGAAAGCAATGATTGGAGAGAATTTTATATAACAACTTTTCTGGAACAAGATATTCCTAATCTAGGAATCCAGATCCCTGCTGTATCATTGAGACGCTTTTGGACAATGTTGGCCCATTATCATGGAAATATATTTAATGCCTCCGAATTTGGACGTTCCTTCGGAAGTGCAGATACCACTATTCGCAAATATCTCGACATCCTTACGGGCACCTTTATGGTTCGGCAGCTGCAGCCCTGGCAAGAAAACATTAAAAAACGACAAGTGAAGGCGCCGAAAATTTATTTTCGTGATAGCGGATTATTACATACGTTGTTAAATATTTTTAGTGAGTATGACCTTCAAACTAATCCAAAGCTTGGAGCCTCATGGGAAGGATTTGCCTTAGAAGAAGTTGTTCGGGTTCGCCAAGTAAAACCTCACCACTGTTACTTTTGGGCCACTCATACGGGTGCGGAAATCGACTTGCTGATTTTTGAGGGAAATAACAAGAAAGGATTTGAGTTCAAATACACAGACGCTCCTAAAATGACCAAGTCCATGAGGATTACTAGTGCAGACTTAGCCCTTGATGAAATGACGGTTATTTATCCTGGAGCCGTGGATTATCAGCTGGACGACAAAATATATGTCAAAGGGCTTAAGCAGTATCTAGAAGAAAATTCCACGCTAAATTTGCACGCTTAGCACTCAATTTCACCATAGCCCCCTCTGGAAAGTGTTGCCCCTTCTCTTTGAATTCGATATTGTTTTCACAAACTGAGGGGGGCATTAAATAAAACCTTTGCAAAAGTTGCTAAAGGTGGGTATACCCTTTTGAATAGAGTTTAAAGGCCTTAAACCCAAGTATGAGAGTCAAATATGTTTGCAATTATTCGAACGGGCGGAAAACAGTACAAAGTTCAAGCCAATGATAAGATTACCGTTGAAAAATTATCAGCGACACAAGGTGCTACTGTTTCCTTAGATCACGTGCTAATGATCGGTGATGGCTCAAAGACCACTGTCGGCACCCCACGTATTGAAGGTGCAAGAGTCCAGGCCGTTGTTGAAGAACAGGGCCGCGCAAAAAAGATTATTGTCTTTAAAAAGAAGCGCCGCCATAACTATCGCCGGAAAAAAGGGCACCGCCAGGATCAAACAGTGCTAAGGATTGTTGAAGTATTGGCTCCCGGAGCAACTGCGAAAAAGACGACAGCCGCTCCAAAGCCCAAGACTGAATCAAAGGAATCCAGCGTGGCAAAAACAGCAGCGACGAAAGCCACTGCAACAAAGGCACCCGCAAAAGCACCAGCCAAAACGGCAACGAGTGCACCTACTAAGGCCACGACGAAGGCGCCAGCTAAAAAAGCAGCCCCCACTAAGAAGTCTGAGACCACAACCGCTAAGAAGCCCGCAGCCAAAAAGCCTGCTGCTAAAGCTTCTCCGGCGAAGAAAAAGTAGTTTATTCGAAAAGGAGTTTGAAAGATGGCACATAAGAAAGCTGGCGGTAGTTCCAGGAACGGTCGCGATTCAGCAGGTCGCCGCCTCGGCATCAAAAAGTACGGTGGTGAATCCGTTCTTGCTGGCAATATTATTGCCCGCCAGCGTGGAACCAAATACTACCCAGGACAGAATGTCGGCATGGGGAAAGATCACACCTTATTTGCTCTCACAGAGGGTAAGGTTAAATTTTTGCACAAAGCTCAGGGCCGAACCTACGTTGCCATTGAATCTGCAAACTAACGGTTAAGTTTATAAGTAATACCCAGGGGGAATGGCATGCTGTTCCCCCTTTTGTTTGTCTCCATATAGTTTACTTTTTATATAGTAAGGGACGGTCTCGATGAAATTCCTAGATGAAGCAAAAGTCTTTGTCAAAAGCGGTGATGGCGGTGCCGGCTGTATGAGCTTTCGCCGAGAAAAGTATATCGAGTTTGGAGGCCCCGACGGAGGGAATGGTGGACGTGGTGGCGACATTATTGCCGAAGCCGTCGGTGGACTCAATACGCTTATCGATTATAGATATAGCCAGCATTTCAAAGCCAGGCGTGGACATCATGGCATGGGAAAAAATCGTACAGGCGCCTCTGGATCTTCTATTACCGTCAAACTCCCCGTAGGGACACAAATCTTCGAAGACGATAAAGAAACACTTATTGCCGATCTTACGACCCTTGGTGAAAAAGTTGTCCTGGCCAAAGGCGGTCACGGGGGATATGGAAACGAGCATTTTAAGTCCTCAACAAACCGGGCGCCCCGACGATTTGATCCAGGATTCCCTGGAGAAGAAAGATGGATCTGGCTTCGCCTCAAGCTTATTGCTGATACGGGTCTTTTAGGACTTCCCAATGCTGGAAAATCCACTTTCCTGAGTGTTGTATCTCGGGCTCGCCCCAAGATCGCCGATTATCCATTCACAACCCTCGCCCCCCAACTGGGTGTGGTTTACGTTAATGAGCAAGAATTCGTCATGGCTGACATCCCCGGACTTATAGAAGGCGCACACACGGGAACAGGCCTAGGCACACGCTTTTTAGGACACATCGAACGCTGTGGCGTTCTCTTGCACCTTATCGATGGGACCGAAGAAGACGTAGCGCAGTCTTATAAGACCATCCGAGAAGAAGTGACACAATACGGCCATGATATTGAACAAAAGAATGAAATTGTAGGGCTAAATAAGATTGATGCCCTATCTGAGAAAGAGTTAAAGAAGAAGCTCAAAGACCTCAAAAAAGTTTGTAAGTCGCCTATTTACCCCCTATCCGCTGTCACGAAAGAAGGTGTGCCGGAAATATTGGGAGCATTGTTGATGATTGTTCGAAAGCATGCCGCAGATCTTGGGTGATGATTATTCACATAACAAAGCAGACAATTGAGTCCACGCGTCAGATCCCCTGAAGCATTAATCTTGGCCACACTGCAACGTATGAGGCTGAGTTCTGGCTTCCAGCTGATGCCTGGATCCCGCGCTCATAAGAAATCCTAAGGCGCGCCTCCGGCTTGCCAAATATTTCTAATGGCCGGGAAGACGATAAAAACGCCGTCTTCCCGGAGCCTAGGAACTCTAGACGAACCGGCGTCTTAAGCCGGTGAGTCCTAGAGTGAGTTGGCATCGCGGGATCCATAAAATCAGAGGGAAAAGAACGGATTTCAGAGAACTGAAAAACGCCTTGTATCAACCATTAAATCTGATCTCTGATAGAAAAACCCCCAAGATCACTCTCGGGGGTCTTTCATGTCCATCATCATGTGATAACGGAGAGATTATTGATCCAACGTTATGATAGTCGTACGATTCTGTGCATAAGCAGCCTCAGTTGATCCCTCAACTATGGGGCGCTCCTTACCATAACTAATTGTTTCTATGCGTCTAGGATCGATACCAAGCGCTACCAAGTAATTCTTGTGAGAATCAGCTCGACGCTGTCCTAATGCTAGGTTGTATTCCTGTGTGCCGCGTTCGTCACAATGACCCGAGATACTAAGATCCACATCATCATATGCCTTAAGCCATTCAGCCTGACGCTCAATAGTTTCCTGAGATTCTGCATTCAAATTATACATATCAAATGCATAAAATGCGCGATCTCCAGCCTCAATAGCAAAGTCCGCCTGACTCCCTGGAAGAACTTCTTCCTCAAAAGCCATATAAGGAGCATCCCATTCGCCCCTATCTTCATCATCTGATCCACAAGCAGCTATAGCTACTGCTAGTAATGAAACTGAAGCGATTTTCTTTAAATCCATTCTTCTTATCCCTTTCTTAATTCCTTACTTTTCCGAGCCGTCCCCATCAGCATTCTGGTGATCAATGGATGCTCCATTCCCTAACTATAATCCCAATTTCCTTTTGAATCAACAAGGTTTTCACTAAACCTTATTTAGAAATGACCACGCTGGTGCCGATCCATGGGTTGGTGTCGCTATGATCCTTTCATTGCGGCCTGTTATATCAATGGAATACAGCTTACTATTACCACCTCTTCCCCTTCGATCGGAGGGCGTCTGACGGGTATAAACGATAACGCGCCCATTTGGTGCCCATGTTGGACCTTCTACAATGAATCCTGACGTTAATAAGCGCTCTCCGCTCCCATCAGGTTTCATAACACCTATATAAAACTGTTTATTATGAATCTTTGTGAATGCAATTAAATCACCTCTAGGAGACCAGACAGGCGTTGCATAGCGCCCCTCTCCTTTGCTGATTCGCTGAATTCCTCGTCCATTTGAACCCATAACATAGATGTGATATCTCCCACCTCGGTCCGAATTAAAAGCAATTTTGGATCCATCCGGAGAATACGAAGGCGACGTATCGATTCCCGGAGAGTTCGTGAGTTTCACGACCTTATTTGTTTTTAAATCAATGGTATAGATAGATGAAAGCCCTTTGAGAGACTGGCTCATGATAACTTTTTTCCCATCGGGAGAAAATCGAGGGGCAAATGTCATCCCAGGAAAATCACCCAAAAGTTTCTTTTGTTGGGTATTTAGATCCATCAAATAGACACGCGGAGTATTTTTGGCATAGGACATATAGGTTATCAGCCGATCCGTTGTTGAAAAACGTGGCGTCAAAGTAAGATGGTCTCCTGGCGTAAGAAATTGGTGATTCGCGCCATCCTGATCCATAATAGCTAAACGACGCGTATTCTTTTTCTTGTTAGGTGCCGTTTCAGAAACATAGACAAGCTGCGTATCAAAATAGCCATCTTCCCCAGTAAGTCTCTTATATATGGCATCTGAAATCCGGTGGGCTATCCGGCGCCATCCGTCCTTACTTGAGGTGTAGGCAATGCCCTCTATCTGACGTTGGGAAAATACATCCCAAAGTCGGAATTCCACACGCATCTTACCGGGGCCCATTCCAATCACCCTCCCCGTCACAAGCGCCTGGGCCTTTATAAGACGCCAATCAGGAAACCTAGGCATCTCTTTAATTTTCTGAGGATCTTCAATAAAGGATCTATGATCAATAGCATGAAAAAGACCCGAGTTTTCCATATCATCTGATACAATTTTGGAGATCTCCTTCCCCATGCCTTTCCAGTTTGAGTCTTCCTGAAAGTTGGGAATCGCAATGGGAAGCGGGTCTACATTTCCTTGCGTAACCTCAACAATAAGCTCGGCCTTTGCAGGAGAGACCAAGAGTTCCCCTTGTCCCAAAAGAAGCCCCACAAAAATTAAAATCTGAAAAAGTTTTCGAATCATTCCTTTATCCCATACATGTACTCACCTGTTATTTAGTGGTACGGGGAAAGTCCTCCCAAGACAAGACCGTTTCATCATTTTTTAACTCTATGGGATCATGGCGGGAAAAAGGCACTCAAAACAATGGGCTAAGTTGCCAAAGTATGTTATAAGTATAGGTAACAGGGATAAAAAATAGGCAATTTTATGTATGGGAGATTATCTCTTGCCCTGAAATGGGTAAGCCTCATAGTTTATGCTACACTGATCCAGCTACACACAGCCCAGAGTGCTCCCAAAGTGGCGGCACTTTGCCATACCCCAATTGCAAAATGGGAGTCACAATCGGGAATCCCTGCCCAACTCCTTCTCTCCATAGGAATTGCTGAATCAGGCAAGTACACGAAAGGAAAGGTTGTTGTCTGGCCTTGGACTATCGGTACAAAGAAAGCGGGGTACTATCTGTCTAGCAAGGACGAAGCCATTAAAAAAGTGAAAGCACTACAAGCCCAGGGAGTCAAAAGCATTGATGTGGGATGTATGCAAATCAATCTTAAATATCATCCAACAGCCTTTCAGAATCTGGATGAGGCCTTCGATCCAAAGTCAAACGTGGCCTATGCCGCCTCATTTCTGACAGATCTTCATACAGACCTCAAATCCTGGAAAATGGCTGTTGCCCACTATCACTCTAGCATTAGAAAACATCACGAGAAGTATCGCAACAGAGTCTATGATATATGGTCCACACGACGCCAATCTAAAGAGAATAAAATATTCGATAGAAGCTTCTTCAAGCAAGCCGTCTTCCGGGGCAATAGAGTTGACCAGGTTCGCGCCACCAATACACATGCTCAAACACTTGTGATGTACACCTCTAATATTTCAACTCACCCTTTAAGAAACGTCGTAGTTCGTCCTATTTCCGAAGTTCCTCCGAAACCTAAGTTACAAAAAGCCAACTTTAAGAAAAAAACTTTGCCGCCCCTCCATGCAAAAACACTCTTTGGAGAAACAAAGACGGGATACAAGGCCGCATACTTCTATCTAGGAGCACGATAGACCAATATCACTTCCCCTGCTTCTTGGACATGGCCTCTGGCAGACTCTCCACATAAATGGACTGACTGGGGAAAGCAAATTTAACCCCGTCTCCTTCCACAATCCCCTTTATGGCAAGCAGGCAATCTTCTTGTACCTGCATGAATTCCGCCCGTTTGACTGTTTTTATGAAAAAACTAATACGGATGTCTAAACTGCTTGCCGCAAATCCCTGGAAGTTGATGATGGTCAACACCCCCTCTGTTCTAACATCTGGATTACTAAACAAATACTTTCGAATCTTTTTGATGATTGTTTCTATTTGCTTTTTGGTGGTCCCATACTCCACTCCAATGGTTGTATTAACACGTCGGCAAGGCATCTTAGACCAATTTGTTATGGTATCATTTGCAACTACACTATTTGGAACCGTCACTAATGCTTTATCAAAAGTCCTAATTTTCGTGGATCTCATACCAACAAACTCGACAATACCTTCTGTTCCAGAAGTCTTTATCCAATCACCCTTCTTATAAGTCCTATCTAAATAGATCACGAGGGATCCAAAATAGTTTGAAACCGTATCTTTAGCAGCCAAGGCAACGGCTGCACCAGCAATCCCTAATGAAGCAACAAAAGCCGTTACGTTATAATCCCAAACATCCAAAATTAGGATAAGACCTACAATTACAATGAAGCTCTTCCAAATATGAAAAAATAGGGACTTCAAATCGAATAAACTGCTCTTATCAAAAAGATTGCTGTGCTTGTCTAATAAATCCAAAACTGGCTTTGGCAACCGAAATAAAGCCCAAAAAAAGGTAAAGGCCGTTAACGTAACAATGCCTCGATTATCAAGTTTCACAAAAAGTCCTTGAAGCTTCATAAGCTCAAGAAAACAAAACAACCCGATAATAACGAACAAAAATTTCAACGGTGCTTCTAAAGCTCTAACCAAATCATCAACGCCCTCAAGATTCAGTTTGTGAATTTTTCTACGAAGCAATTTAAGAACAACAACTGCGAACAATTTCCTAAGTAATATAAAAAAGGAGAATACAAGGAGCGGAAGTACGATCCCCATAATATCTATTCCAAAAAAATAAAATGAATGAGACTGCATCCATTCTCCAATGTGTTGAATAACCTTTTCCATTCTCACTCCACTAACTAAATCGAATTCCATAAACTCTCATCACAATTTATATGAAAATCTAAATTTTCACCATAGCTATTAAAAAAACTCGTGTTCTAATGGTACATCATGTTAGATATTCTTTACTGAGAGGGAAAATGACGAACACAACCAAAACACATGACGTTCTCATTATCGGAAGCGGACCCACTGGAGGCACACTGGCATGTGCTCTGGCCCAAGAAGGTCTCTCGGTATGTTTAGTAGATCACATTGCACCAGAAACTTTTCTCAAAGCAAGTTCGGATGGTCGCGTCTATGCTCTTTCACATGGATCGTATAACTTACTAAAATCATTAAATATTTGGAACAGCATATCAGAAAAAGCAACCCCTATTACAGATATCAAAGTCTGTGAGGGCACCTCGGGTCCCACACTCCACTATGATCATCAATTGGTACACAAACCGTTAGGCTATATGGTTGAAGCCCCTCTTCTTCGAAAAGCTATTGTGGAAGCCATAAATTCACAACAGGCAATCCAATTTCGAGCGCCTGATCAAATTCTCTCCCTTGAGAAATCATCGACGGGCGTAATTGCGACCCTTAAGAGTGGGCACACAATCCGTACGTCATTGGTTATTGCCGCCGATGGTCGTAATTCTAAGATTCGAGAAAAGGCCGGAATTGAATTCACAGAAATTCCATACAATCAACACGCCTTAGTGTGCGTCGTTCATCATGAGCACCCACACAATGGGCTTGCTTATGAAAAGTTTTATGGAACAGGTCCTTTCGCTGCCCTCCCCATGAATGATGTAGAAAATAGTAAATCCAAGTTTTCCCATCGTAGCTCTATTGTCTGGTCAGATCAGCCAGAAACAATTAAGGCCTTGATGAACTTAGATGAAAATACTCTTTCCACTCTTCTCAAAGAACGCATGGGATCATATTACGGAAATGCGCAACTGTCTGGAAAACGTTGGTCGTATCCCCTCATCATGGGCATGACCAAATCTAGCATTGCCCAGCGGCTAGTGCTGTTAGGAGATGCTGCCCACGCCATGCATCCTGTGGCAGGCCAAGGCCTTAATCTGGGTCTTCGAGATGTGGCTGCTTTGGCAGAAACCCTTCTTGATGCCCACAAACTTGGCACAGATTTGGGAAGCTCTCTCCTTCTGGAGAAGTACGAACAATGGCGCAAAGTAGATGTCCATACACTAACGGCTTCAACCGATGGCATCGTTCGCTTTTTTTCGAATGATAGTAAGCTGCTGAAGGCTCTGGGCAGCTTTGGTTTCGGGTTGATCGACAAAATGCCTTCTCTCAAAAAGCCGCTCATGAAACACGCCATGGGTGTTATGGGAGATTTGCCCCGATCCTTAAAAGGATGAATTATTTCCTTTCAAACCCAGCCCCCCAACTAGTGATGACTAGGAACATGCCCCATATACTTGTGAAGAATATCTAACCACTCTTCAGAATAGGACATGTTGAAAACAGCCTTGTTCAGCGCTAAACGAAGAAGACTATTTTTGGATGTAATCAGGACATAATACTGAGAGGTAAAAGAGTTAGGAAGAACCTTGAGGGTTTTGGCATAGTTTTTCTTCACTTGGTATCTCAAAACTGGCTCCGAAAAAACAATGGCTTTTAACTTTCCAGATTCTAAGCTATCGAGCGCAGCTGGTACGGTCTTAAAAGTTTGATAATTTAGGTGCCTCTTGTCTAAATATTTTGCGCCAATACCTCCCGCTATCGTCCCAACTTCCACTCTTGATAAGTCCGATGGGCCGTAAACTTCTGGACGAAGAGCATGAGTAGTAAGAGCCCCGGCAACAGTCCCGACAAGGCTGGAAAGGATAACAACCGTACTAATCATCCATGCAACTGCTATTAATCGTCCATAAATGGTTTTGGGAGCTTCGTCTCCAATAGTAACCATTGTCACAAATGTCCACCAAAGCCCTTCACCAATACCTCTAAGGCTGCCTCCTTGAAATGACGGATTAGCTTTTCGTTCTACTGCCCATAGCAACAAACTAAAACAAAGACATAACACAAACAACAATCCCAAAGGCTCCATGAACTTTTTAGATACAAGATGATCCTTAAGAACTGAATAAAATTTCTCATCCACCTTAGAAACGGCGATGCTTAACCCGGTCACAAAATATGGAATGGTATAATCGGAGATCAAAAGTTCCTGACGAAGGGGCGTATCACCCGCTATTATATCAAATTTTCCTGAATCTACCTCCTTCAACCCTTCCGATTCGGTCGTTTTTTCAAGAATATATTCATATCCAAGATCTTTGCTGATGTGATCTATCAGCTCAATAGACAACCCTTCCCAATCTCCTTGCTCCGACATCATTGCAAAGGGAGCTCCTTCTACAACACCCACTTTAAGAACTGTGGATTTCGACAATGAATTAGGCACCGCACCAGAAGACGCTGAACCAACCGTTGTTTGATCGTGCTGAATGACAGTGGAAGTTGGCTCTGTCTGGTCAGCAAAAGATGATTGGAAGCTCGCTACAAAGAATATAATTGCGAATAGTAAAAAATAAAAAGAGCGATGATTAGCCACAATTATATTCATGCTCTTCCCCTTTGTCTCTTTTCTTTTTGAGGTCCATACGTGTGATTCTAGCAGAATTACAGAGCCATTTCATCCATGTTGTTCAGTCTGAGTGTTTAAGAATTTAATATACAGTGCCTCAAGATTCGCGTTGATGAAAATAAAACAACAAGCGAAAGTGGGAAGTTATTGTGTGATCATTTCACGCACTGCTCAGGTTTTTGACATAAAACAAATATCGACACTCCAAAAGGGGGCCTTATAACTTGTGCTGACCATATATCCACAGAAAAAATACAAGTTAATATCTTATTTAATAGAGGAGAATTGACTTGATTTTCACTCTCAATATTCACGTTTAGCCATTTTATCAAAAGACGCCCAAACCATATTGGAAAAAAAAGCATATAATTAAAGTAGAAACTCTTTTGTACTTTAAATCCAGCCTGCTCTAATAATTTCACTAGAGATTTTAAGCGATAACGACGTTTGTGCAATGAAACATCGTCTTGCTTCCCCCATAAAAAATTAAAGGCCGGAACAGTCAATAAAAGCTGTCCTCCTGACACGAGAATCCTCATGATCTCTCTCAGAGCCCGCGTATCATCCTCAATGTGCTCGAGAATATCTGTCGCAAAAATAAACTCAAATTCATCTGCCTCATAAGGAGCTTTACATATATTCCCAAGCCTCACAGGTCCAAGTCCCTTCTCTTCACAAAAACGAATTGCGTCATTGCTCATAGCCAAACCCTCAAATCTTGTGAAGCCCTGATCCTTGAGAAGACGCAAATTTGTTCCCGTACTAGAACCAACATCTAAAACCCTCGAAGAACGTGGGAGGGAAAGCTTTTGCAAAACATTATTAAATAAATTCCGACGACCCACGAACCACCAATGGGAATCTTCCACTGAATTTTCAATAAGATAAGCTTCCTGTTTCATTTCCTACGACTCTTTCGAACCAACTTCCCAACAATGATATATAAACAGGTAGCATACCCTGCAACACATATTACAGTCCTATTTCTGCTAATTCCGTAAAAGCGGCTAGATCCTTGCCCCTACCCACAAAAGATTCTTGACCTATATGTGAATTCGGGTAATGTGCCCCAGGGGCCTGTAGTTCAGTTGGTTAGAACGCACCGCTCATAACGGTGTTGTCGCAGGTTCGAGTCCTGCCGGGCCCACCAGTATTAATGTTTTTGAAAAGATTGGATATCCATGTCAGCACCTCAATATGTGTACGTGATGAAAGACCTTCAGAAAGTATTTCCTGGTGGTCGTGAGATTATGAAAAATGTTTGGCTTTCTTTTTTGCCCGGGGCAAAAATTGGCATCATTGGAATCAATGGATCGGGTAAGACCACTTTGCTCCGGATCATGGCTGGCATAGATAAGGAATTCAATGGAGAAGCTTGGGCAGCAAAAGGGATGCGCGTTGGCTATCTCTCGCAAGAACCAGAACTCGATCCGGCCAAGGACGTCAAAGGCAACATCATGGATGGACTCGCCGAAACTCAAGCCATCTTAGATAAATTCAATGCCGTCAGCGCGCGCTTTGCAGAAGAGCTAAGTGATGATGAGATGACGGCTCTTTTGGATGAGCAAGCAGCCCTTCAGGAACAAATTGATGCCGTAGATGGCTGGGAAATTGAACGAACTGCTGAAATTGCCCGTGATGCCCTCCGTTGCCCACCCGGAGATTCGGATATTTCCAAACTCTCAGGTGGTGAAAAACGCAGAGTAGCCCTTTGTCGACTCTTGTTACAACATCCCGATATTCTTCTCTTGGATGAACCTACTAACCACCTGGATGCAGAATCTATTGCCTGGCTTGAGCGTCACTTACAGGAATACACTGGCACTGTCGTTCTGGTGACCCATGATCGTTACTTCTTAGACAATATTACCCAATGGATTCTCGAAATAGACCGTGGCGAATGTATCCCCTATGAAGGCAACTATTCTGCCTGGATTGAAGCTAAGCAAAAACGCCTCTCTGTTGAAAACCAACAGCAAGCCGCCCAAAAGAAAGCTCTAGACCGAGAACTAGACTGGATCCGCCAATCACCGAAGGGGCGCCAAACCAAGAGCAAAGCCCGTGTTTCTGCCTATGATACACTGTTGGCAGAATCTAAGAATATTTCGACGAAAGAAGCCCAAATTGTTATCCCGGCAGGACCTCGTTTAGGAAGCATGGTCATAGAGGCCAAAAACATTTCCAAAGGATTTGACGGAACATCTCTTATAAATGACCTTAGCTTTCGCCTTCCCCCAGGCGGTATCGTGGGTGTGATAGGCCCCAATGGTGCTGGAAAAACGACTCTCTTTAAAATGATTACAGATCAAGAAAAACCTGATGGGGGATCCTTTGATGTGGGAGACACAGTCCAATTAGGCTACGTGGATCAGTCAAGAGATACCCTGTCTGCTGATAAATCCATTTGGGAAGAGCTGTCCAATGGCCTAGATGAAATTGAGTTGGGAAAACAGTCAGTTTCCAGTCGTGCTTACTGTTCTTGGTTTAACTTCAGAGGACCCGACCAGCAGAAAAAAGTCGGTTCCCTATCAGGGGGGGAGCGCAATCGGGTTCACTTGGCCAAGATTCTTAAGTCTGGCGCAAATTTACTATTATTCGATGAACCCACTAATGACTTGGACGTAGAAACACTTCGCGCCCTTGAAGAAGCCCTTCTCAAGTTTGCCGGTTGTGCTGTCGTTATCAGCCATGATCGGTTCTTCCTTGATCGTGTAGCCACACATATATTGGCATTTGAAGGTGACGGCCACGTTGAATGGTTCGAAGGCAACTTTGCAAGCTATGAAGAAGATAAGAAGCGACGCCTAGGAATCACTGATGAAGATCTTCGACAGGGCAAATATAAACGCCTTAAGCGTGCTTAGGGGAAAATCAATCTTGTCCTTTCTTGTGTTTCACGATAGCTTTATCGAGGAGTTTTGCAGTTGCCGAAGTAGCTCAGTTGGTAGAGCAACGCATTCGTAATGCGTAGGTCGGAGGTTCGAGTCCTCTCTTCGGCACCACCCGGTCCAGGGTCCATACCGGAGAGAAAGGTAAAAGATTATACCGAAGACATGGGTAACTCATTTTCCACCAGGCTTTTGAAAAGTTTTTTCTTTCCTTTTTAGGGAATCCTGGTAAATGTTAGAACCATGATTAAGTCACTATATCTTTACCTTCTGGGCCTATCTCCCTTTTTGAAAGGAACATACATCGGAGGGCTTTTCTTAGGCGCTCCTCTAATGGGGATGCCCATTACGGGATTGGTGTATTTGTCAGCTCTCTTTTTTAGCTTTTGGACTGGCTTGGCAGTGGCCTTCCTTGGATATTTTGCTAGCACTATCCTCTATTACGAGATGGCTCAGAAAATATCTAAAATTAAGTTTGTCGAAGCCAGGTTAGAGAGAATAATCAATCGTCTCCCAAAAATGATTAAAAATCCCGATACGGTTACCATTGCGCTGTCAGCCATGATTTTTCCCTTCTTGTTTATGGTGCTCAGCCTTGGGCTCATGAAACAAGACCGATTGAAAGCCTATACAGGGATTTATCTTGGAGGTCTTCCCGCCTTTATTATTGCCTATCAAGCAGGTGCCATCGGTCAAAATTTTGTTCTAGAATATAACCAAACTCGATTGATTCTTTCCGGTATTCTCATTACGGTATGCCTTGCTGTACATTTCCTTTTCGTACGACGTGCAAAGAGAAAGTTCAATGTTTAGAAAAATTTACTTCCTCCTTCCCGTTTACAATGAATCCAAAAGCATCCATGACCTGCTCCTTAATATTGATGCTTTTTCTCAAACCATTTCCCCTTCAGTGGAAAGCATCGTGATCGACGACTGCAGCAAAGACGATTCCAAAAAATGGATTCAGAAAGCAAAAAATAATTTGAAAAATATCACCCTTACAGAAATTTTTCATACTGAAAATCAAGGACTTAGAGGCGCCCTAAATTCAGGGTTCGCTCATCTTTCAAATCAAGTCTCTCACGATACAGCGGTGATTACGATGGATGGGGATAACACCCACAACCCATATTTGGTCCGGGAAATGATAGAGAGACTAGAGCAAGGGGCCGACATGGCTATTGCATCTCGGTACTGCCCTCAATCGCGCATTAGTGGTCTTCCCAAACACCGTATATTCCTCAGCCAGGGAGCCCGACTTTTGTACAAAATATTTTGGCGAATTCCCGGTGTGAAGGACTATACCTGCCTGTTCCGTGCTCATTCAGGAGAGCTCCTGAAAAAGTTCTATAAATGTACACCTGCACCTTACTTGGAAGAAAAAAGTTTTGCCTGTACCACAGAATTGCTAGCCAAGTTAAATAAGGCTGCCCCCACCATTGTGGAGGTCCCCATGATTCTCAAATACGGGAACAAGTTTTCTGCCTCTAACGTGCAACTGGGAAGAACCATTTTGTCCTCCCTCCAAATTCTGACGCGTAAAGCTTAACCATGAAAATTTTGACAGTTTTTGGCACGCGGCCTGAAGCCATTAAACTCGCACCAGTGATTCATCAGCTTCAAGCAACCCCTGGCATCCAAAATGTGACTTGCAATACAGGGCAGCACACCACCATGGTAGATCAAGTCATTCAGATTTTTGGACTACGTTTGGATTACGATTTGCAACTCATGCAACCCAATCAGACTCTCCCTCAACTTTCCCAACGGGTTTTAGAAAAATTCACCCCTATTCTAAAAAAAGAAAAGCCTGATTACATCCTAGTCCAAGGAGATACGACAACGGTATTTATAACCAGTTTAGCTGCTTTTTATGAACAAATACCCGTTGCCCATTTAGAAGCCGGACTTCGCTCAGGAGACCTCTATTCTCCCTGGCCTGAAGAAGCTAACCGCGCCCTTACATCTGTCTTAGCAAAAGTTCATTTTGCCCCGACAGAACCCGCTCGTGAAAATCTGCTTAAAGAGAATGTCCCAGCAGATACAGTCCTCGTAACCGGAAATACGGTTGTAGATGCGCTCCTCTTTACAAGTAAAAAAATAGATATGGATTCTGTTCTACGGCAGAAATTAGAACAAATGCTGCCTCCCATAAATCCCAAAAAGAGAACAATCTTAGTCACCTTACATCGTCGGGAAAGCCATAGTGGTGGCATAGAAAACGTATGTAATGCCCTCAAAGAATTGTGCCGACGCCCAGATGTGGAAATTATCTTTTCAGTGCATCCCAACCCCAATGTTCAAAAAACAGTGGAAGAAACATTGGGTGGGCTTTCAGCTGTCAAACTCATACAACCACCACACTACGAAGCCTTTGTATATCTTATGAAGCACGCCTATTTGATTTTAACTGATTCGGGAGGCATTCAAGAAGAGGCTCCCTCATTAGAAAAACCGGTCCTCGTTGCCCGAGAAAAAACAGAACGGCCTGAAGGGATAAAGGCTGGCTGCAGCATTCTTGTCGGCACAGAAACCCAGAACGTGTTGGAAATGATCCAACGCTTTCTAGACGACAAAGAATATTACACCCAATTCGCAAAAAGTAAAAATCCCTATGGCGACGGGAATGCCTCTAGTCGAATTGCAAAATTCTTCGCACAATCATGACTGAAAAATTATTCTCATTTACCTTTTATCTCACTGTTCTAATGCTCATTTTGGGCTTGCCAATTGACACGTGGTGGAAGTTCTCTGTCCTTGCCACGGGCCTTTCCGCAGCCCTGATATTTGGGCTTCATCTATCACAAAAGAAAATCCTGTACGCATTAGGAATCTTGATGTTGCTCACTATGGGAAAGTGGGCTCTTCCCATAAGCTATCTGGATCAAGGAGGCAACGTCTACATTCCAGAAGCACCTTTTGCTAAGTCACTTCCCCAAGCAGTTGAGGAATTTTCGACTCAAGAATTTCAGAGGCTCTACCCAACACACAACATTTCATCAGATGGATGGACCGATGCTTTTCTCGTTGAAAAATTCCATAAAGATTCGCCCTTGTCTCGCCGTATTCAATCTATTGATTTTTCCAATCGGCATGAGCTTCGCTTTGGCGCTTTCAATAAGAATATTTACAATACCTACCATGATATGATTCCAAAACGGGAATTCCTCCCCTACGTCTTGCATATTCAACTCCCAAAAAACCTTGCCCAAAGCCCCAGTACAAAAATCTGCTGGAAAGGAATTCTCTACCTCCCCACGAAAGATGGAAACCTTGAACAAACGACGTCCTTGGAAAACAAATGCATTTCGACTCACAATCCTCAGATAACATCCTTCTATGCCGTAGATATTGATCCAGAAACTCCTCTTGCGCTCCACATTCAAAAGCCCTTCTCCCATGCCATATGGGATTGGGCTGAGTTGGCTTTGATCATTCTCGCTACTTGCGTCCTGTGTGGGATCCTCATACCAATTGGAACCCCTCTACACTCTCTCCGATCAGACACCAATTATCGTCGAAAAACGATCATTTTGGGACTTTCTTTTCTACTTTCCATAGGCGTAGCCTTTCTCTATCGACCCCTTTTTCAAACAGGTTTTCTCCTCTTAGAGGGAGGAAATGACGGACTTAGCTATTCTACTGCAGCGCGCTATATCCTAGAGTCACTCTATACCTTCCATTGGCAGGGAGTGTTCCAGGGATCCGAAAACATATATGATCTCATGCCCTGGCATCGTTATTTCTACGCTTTAAATCTTTACCTATTTGGCGAAACACACTTGGGTTACTTTCTTATTATCTGTTTCTTTCCATTTGTCATTTTCGGACTTTTGGAGAAGATACTCTCCCCCAAATGGAGCTTTTGGCTTACCTTAGCCTTTCTAATCGCCCCGATTTTCGAATCCTTTGGGTTTGCCCAATTCTATATGGTTCGACTCTGTATGCGTGGATTTTCAGAACCCCTTAGCTATTTTTTCTTCCTAAGCGCAGTCTCTTTGAGCCTTCCCCTCTTAAAAAAGCTCCCAGAAAAAGATATACTTTCCCCGTTGTTTTTTACTGGACTCCTCTTTGCTTTCTCCGTTGGAATTCGCCCCAATCTTGCCGTTGGTGCCGGTGTATATATATCTCTTCTGGGACTAATTTTACTTTTGAAACAAAGGGTTGCAGATATCTTAAGCCTAGCCGCAGGATTTAGCCCCATTCTCTTGATCCCAATTCACAATTATGTCTTTGGCAATCAACTCGTGCTATTTACCATTGCCGCACAGAAGGTAGAAAATTTAGCCATACAGCCCAAAGATTATATAACCCTCATTAAAGTACTCATGGATGGCCATTGGCCTGGACAAGAGTTGTTTAAAATATGGCATCACCTAACAAGTGAGGTTCCCTTCTCCCGTTTTTGGCTCTATTTTGCCCTCTTGATAAATGGATATATTTTGTTTTGGAAACGTATGCCCTATTACGCAAAAGTTATCAGCGCGAGTGGACTCGCTCAATTTGCCATAACCTTTTTTTACCGGACAAATGGACGGTATAGCTATCTCCATTGGACACTTTTGTTATTAGGAATTTTTCTGTTTGTGAAGGAAGTGAAGCTTCATCATCGGTTTGACTGGCGCCGAAAGTCCAAAAAAGTCTCAGCGCGTCTTTAAAACCAAACAATCGTGATGATTCGAGGTTAAAATTTTACAAGCCCTATTTGCGCGTTCTTGATGCAGACCAACCAATCGCGCTCGATATAATGTTCCTTTCTTTCCTTTCAAAGTGGTCACATATATTTGGGACTCTTTCAAATGTGTATTGTAGCTTTTCAACATTTTTTTTGCCTGACCTTTGGCAGCAGAATGCTTCGAATAAACTCCCACTTGTACAGCCCAATTTCGAGAACCAGTGCTCTCCGCTGCATGGGCCGTTGATATGATGCTAGGCAATTTAAAGGAAGAAGCCTCCCTTGGCTTTAAGCGTGGAGACGGTAAATTCTGTACAGAGGCTATACGATAAGGATCAGAGTGAGGTTTTTTCTTGAATCCTAACTTAAACAAATTTCTGATTTTTTTATCCCGTGCCGATTTCGTGTGCTCCCCCATAACCACGACAATAAGCCTCGTATCTCCTCTTAAAGCAGATGCAGCAAGATTAAAACCTGCGGCATTGGTAAAACCTGTTTTAATGCCATCTAGTCCTTGAATCTTTCCCAAGAGCCTGTTGTGATTTTTATGATGAGTACCTTTATACTTGAAGGCACGGGTCGCAAACCATTTGTAATAGTTGGGATGAGTGTGAATCAGTGACTTTGAAAGACGTGCCATATCTCTTGCTGTAGACTTTTGCCGCGAATTGGGAAGTCCAGATGCATTCCTGTAGTTGGTTCGATTCATCCCCAGTTGCCGAGCCTTATGATTCATCATCATGGCAAACTTTCCTTCAGTTTTCCCCAAATGCTCAGCAATTACGACAGCCACATCATTGGCAGATTTTGTAATGAGTCCCATGACGGCATCACGAACTGAAAGACTGCTACCTACCCTGAGACCAAATTTAGAAGGTGGACGATTTGCAGCATATCTAGACACTTTTAATTTGGTGTTTAGTGATAATTTTCCAGCTTTAAGGGCATCGAATACAAGATAGAGAGTCATCATCTTAGTCATGGAGGCCGGGTGGCGTTGAAGATCTGATCTCTGCTGATGAATAACGCGTCCTGATCTAGCGTCCATGACAATAGATGCCGAAGGCAGGTTCGCCAAGACATTTTGTGGAAGCACTGCAAAAAGCATACCAACACATAAAAATGAACAAATAAGATTCTTAACCAGTCTTCCCCCCATCGAAAACACCCTACCCCTGTCAGTTTTTCGAGTATATACAAATAAAGTGGTCAATTTCTTATTATCCTTAACCTACATGATACCAAAAAATAAGCATTTTGTCACGAATCAGTCACCTATTCTGATATCCTAAAATCTACAAAAAAATCAATACGAATTGCCAGATATTGGCATAAAAACTGTTTAATCAAGCTAACCCTTCAAAAATAGAGTCATTTTTCATGGCCAACTGAAGCTTATGAAAAGCTCCAACTTCAATTTGACGAACACGTTCTCGAGATACACCCAACTTTTTAGACAAGATCTCTAAGGTTTCTGGTGGATCCTTAAGACGTCGACACTTTAACACCTCAGATTCCCTCGGTGTTAGTCCCTCAAGTGCACGAGTTAAAAGGGCATATCGCTTTTGGTGCTCATCTTCATGAAGCAATTTTGTTTCTTGGTTTTCCCTCTCGTCTACGAGCCAATCTTGCCACTCCTCCGTGCCATCTTCTCCATGGCTTTTTATGGGAACATTTAGAGACACGTCTGGCTGCAAAAGTCGTCGATTCATGCCTAAGACTTCTTCTTCTCTAATACCCATATTTTTAGCAATTTTCTTAGCTTCTGCAGGCGTTAAATCCCCCTCATCTGCCGCTTTGATCTCCCGCTTTAGGCGTTTAAGACTAAAAAAGAGACGTTTTTGACTGCTTGAACTGCTTACTTTGACCAAAGACCATGATTTTAGGATATATTCCTGGATAGTAGCTCGAATCCACCATACGGCATATGTTGAGAGGCGGAATCCTTTTTCAGGCGCAAATCGTTTGACGGCATGCATCAAGCCAATATTACCCTCAGCGATCATTTCTCCCATGGGCAGACCATACCCCCGATAACCTCCAGCAATTTTGGCCACAAGCCTCAAATGACTTGTGACAAGCTCGTGGGCTGCTTTCTTGTCCTGATGTTCAATCCAGCGCCTAGCAAGAGTATACTCTTCATCACGCTCTAACATGGGGAATTTCTTAATTTCCCGCAGATAATGTGATAACGAGCCTTCACTGGCTACACTGGGAACTTCAAACGATTTATCCATGACCCGAACTCTATACAAAACTATTCTCTAAGTATAGGAAAACTTCAGTGCTTAAGGCCTTTCAAAAAGATCCTTTTCACATCGGAGAAGTTACTTTGATCAATGATTATAATGGATTGTTGCCCATCTGTTTTCTCGCTCACCCGCAAGAAAATCTTTTTATCAGAAGTCTGCATCTCTAAAATGTGGCTTTCTTCGGGCAAAAGCACAACTGTTTCTTTAGCTTCAGAGGTGTCAATTGTCGAGACTTCTAACTTTTTGTAGAGTAATATCCCAAGACCAGTCGTTCCAAAGAGAATAAGGATCCCCATGCCTATGACTAAAAGTTTTAACGCCTTCACTATTGAGTCTCCTTAATGGCCACTGCCGACATTCGTACCTACATCATTCCCGAAGAGTTTGCGGGTAAGAGGCTGGATCAAGTCTTAGCAAAAGCTTGGCCTGATCTATCTCGCACACGCCTAAAGGCCCTCATACTGGCTGGACAACTTCAGAAAGACAAAGGCATCATAGGGGACCCATCCCATAGGGTCAAATGCAGAGAACATTTTGAAATTCATATTCCACCACCTGAAGATCCTATTCCCAAGCCAGAAGCCATTGAACTTGATGTGATATTTGAAGATGACCAACTTCTTGTCATAAACAAACCCGCTGGTTTAGTGGTTCATCCCGCCCCAGGCAACCCCAATCGGACCCTTGTCAATGCTCTTCTAGCCCATTGTGGCGACTCTCTCTCAGGCATCTCAGGCGTCAAACGCCCCGGTATCGTTCATCGACTGGATAAAGAAACAAGTGGCCTAATGGTGGTTGCTAAAACAAACGAAGCTCACCACTTCCTTTCTGCCCAATTTGCCAACCGAGAACTTAGTCGCACGTACCAAGCCCTTGCCTGGGGCATCCCAAGAACCCTCAAAGGGACCGTGGAAGGCAATATTGGGCGTCATCCTCGAAACCGAAAAAAAATGACCGTTCTGACACGAAGTGGTAAATCCGCCATAACCCATTATAAAACGACCAAAAAACTTGGGCAATTGGCCTGTCTAATAGAGTGTAAACTGGAAACAGGCCGCACCCATCAGATTCGTGTCCATCTATCCCATATAGGTCATCCGATCATTGGCGATCCTCTCTATGGCAAGCGACCCCAAACTTCTCCTGTCACTAAATTGCTGCTAGCTATAGACTGGCCAAAAGACCGCCAAGCCTTGCATGCCACGCACCTTAAGTTTATCCATCCAACAACCAAAGAAGAAGTGGCATTTTCCTGTCCTCTGCCCAAAGATATGGAAAACTTACTCAAAGAACTATCCTGCATTTCAGATGAGAAAAAAAGCCGCTAAACCCTATGGTAAACGTTTTTCAGTAGGTCATCATTAAAATTTGACACAAACAATGGCCACATAAATGGCAGCATAACGGCAACATATGATATACTGAGATTTTGGGGAACTGGCCTCAGAGCCAGTGTTACAGGATAGATTTTATATGGAGGGATTAAAATGTTGTACAAAAGCTTATTAACAGTCGCATCACTCATGATTTTGGGTGCTTTTTGGCCTTCAAGTGGAGCTATGGCTTACGAGAAAAAAGAAGATTTAACTTCACTCGATAAATACATGTTAAAATCGGCAGCGGAAATGGGAATGGGAATGAAGGGAGAGGGAATGGAAGTAGGAGAGGAAATGGAATCGTCTGAATCTTCCGCAGAAGAATGAGAATTCCATCTTGACTCCTAAGGAAGGATTCTAGGATCGTAAGTGGCCAATTGGGCCATGACGGTGTGATTTCGTGACAAACGCGAGTTACGCGTGCAGTAGATAAAGCAAAAAAATTGCCCAATCCTGCGCAGTCCGAGTAATTCTTCAAAATTTAAACAACAAAATGTTGCATTTAAACTAGTAATCTTCCCAGAAATCTCCTAAAATTGGAGTGTAGAAAAGCGCATAAACTCACAGGGAAAAAAATGATTTCTACAGTAAAAAAGTCACCGCTAGATGAAGTTGCTTTGTTGCTTCCCAAGAAAAGTGGAAAAAAACAAAAGTCCCTGGTGGATTTTATGTACCAGTTATTAGAAAATACCAGTCATGGTGATTTAGAGCAATTAGGCACAAAAACCCTGGCATCGTTAGCCGATGATTTTTATCACTTTGCTCAACAACGAAAAGCAGGAGAAGAAAAAGTTAAGGCCTTTATTCCTGATGCCAAGAGGTTCCCTAATTTAGCTAACAGTACTGTTATTGAAGTCGTCCATGATGACATGCCTTTTCTCGTAGATTCTTTGACCAGTGAGCTGCAAAGGCATGATCTTACGATCCGACTCACCATCCACCCCGTCATAAAAATCGAGAGAACCGCTGGGGGAGCAGTCCAAAAAATTCTAGATCGCAGAAATGCTTTAGAAAAAGATCATTTCGAATCTTGCATCGTTATTGTATTGGCCGAAACTCTTTCCAATAAAAAATTAGACGACATTAAATCAAATATTGTGAAGGTTCTTAAAGATGTTCAGAAAAGCGTCCGAGACTGGGCCGCCATGCGCTCTCGTGTTCTAGAAGCCGAATATATGGTTGAACAGAATGCCCTACTGAATTCAGATAAGGATAGAGACGAAGTGGTCGAATTTCTACGCTGGCTGAGCAATGACCATTTTACGTTTCTGGGCTATCGCGACTACACTTTTTCAAAAGCTAAAGCAGATCCAGATCTTATCTCAAGTTTGGGTTTCTTATCTGACACTCATCGTAGACTCTTCAAAGGCAATAGCGACTTTCTGAGCCCTCAATGCCAAATAGGAAAAAAGTGCACTCTCTCAGATGTTTTGATGATTACTAAAACCATCTGTCGTTCTACCGTTCACCGAAACGCCCCCATGGACGTTATCCGACTTAAAAAATTCGATGAAAGTGGAAATGTTATTGGTGAAATCCAGTTCGTTGGACTATTTACCTCAACAGCTTACAATAGAAGTCCGAGAGACATTCCGCTCTTGCGACGTAAGGTACGTCAAGTCCTGAAGAAATCAAGTTTCTCCCCCCAATGGCACGATGGAAAAGCGTTAATACATATCTTGGAATCCTTGCCCCGGGATGAACTTTTTCAGATGACCAACGAGAATTTGTACGAAGTAAGCATAGCTATTCTTCACTTGCAAGAGCGACAACGCCTCTCCCTTTTTGTGAGAGAAGACCCCTTTGAGCATTTTATTTCCTGTCTCATTTATGTCCCTCAAGACCGCTATAACTCCGAACTTAGAGAGAAAATGCAGGAAATTCTCGAGGCGGCTTTCCAAGGTCCCATTAGCTTTTGGCAGTCCCAACTGGGAGATCTCCCTTATGCACGCGTACACTTCATTATTACACTCTCGCCGGGAGCTCTCCCTAAGTACGATACAAAAGAACTTGAACAAAAACTATTTCAAGCTTCCCTGTCCTGGAAAGATCTCCTAAAAGAGCAGTTTATTGAAACATTTAGCGCTGGAACTGGTCGTGAATATTTTCGACACTTTGCCAAAGCGTTTCCAGTTCCATATCAATCTAGATATGGAGCACAAACTGCTACAGAAGATGCTTTACGGATTGACGAAATCTCTGCAGATGCCCCTCTCTCGATAAAATTAGTCAGCCCCAGTGAAGCCACTAAACCAGAACTTCATGCTAAGCTATATCATCATGATCAGGCCTTACCACTAGCCGCAGTCCTACCTCTTTTTGAGAGTATGGGGCTCAAAGTTCTGAATGAGACTTCTTTTAAGATACTGCCCAAAGAAAGATTATCCCCCGTCTGGATTCACGACTTTGAAATTTCTCTAGAGAGACTTGAACTCAAAGACACTCTAAAGGTTAGTGCCCTTTTTGAAGACTGTTTTCTTAAAATACATCAAGGAGTTGTCGAAAATGACCAGTTCAATGCTCTGGTTTTTAAAAGTGAATCGCCCTGGCATAATATCGTCATCTTGCGAGCGTATGCCAAATACTTGCGCCAATTAGGGGTTCCTTATAGTCAAAGCTACATTGAAGAAGCGCTTATTCATCAACCTAACATCGTAAAAAAACTGGTTGATCTCTTTTATCTCCGATTTGACCCTGAAATGCAGAAGATCAAAACGAGAGAATCTAAAGAAAAAAATCTTGTTTCGTCCATAACGAAAGCGCTCGATGAGGTCAAAAGTCTTGATGAAGACCGGATTTTAAGAAGCTACCTGAACCTTATTACATCAACACTTCGTACAAATTATTTCCAGCGAAAAATAGAAGAACAAAAAGAGAATGTCCTTTCATTCAAAATTCATGCAGCCAAAATTTTTGACATGCCAGAACCACGCCCAGAATACGAAATCTTTATGTACTCCCCACGAATGGAAGCTGTCCATTTACGGGGTGGCAAAATTGCCCGAGGAGGCATCCGCTGGTCAGATCGTCGTGAAGACTTCAGAACCGAAATCTTGGGGCTCATGAAAGCCCAGATGGTTAAAAATACAGTTATCGTGCCCACGGGTGCTAAGGGCGGCTTTATCGTAAAAACGACCAAAAATGGGAAAACACGAGACGAATTTCTCCAGGAAGGGATCGCCTGTTATCAACAGATGATTCGAGGAATCCTAGATATCACTGATAACATTAAGAGTGGCAAAGCGGTCCCTCCCCAAAAAGTAGTGATATATGATGAAGATGATCCGTATCTTGTGGTCGCGGCAGACAAAGGAACTGCTACTTTCTCTGACATAGCCAACGAAATTTCTGCCGAATATAACTTCTGGCTCGGGGATGCTTTTGCTTCTGGCGGAACTTCTGGATACGATCATAAAAATATGGGGATAACAGCCCGGGGAGCGTGGGAGTCGGTCAAGCGCCATTTTCAAGAATTGAATACCAATATAGAAACGACTGATTTCGCGGTAGTGGGCATTGGTGACATGGCTGGCGATGTTTTTGGCAATGGTATGCTTTGTTCTTCTCACATTAAGTTGATCGGTGCATTTAATCACCAACATATTTTTCTGGACCCAAATCCAGATGCCTCAAAGAGTTTTGCAGAAAGACAGAGACTTTTTAAGCTCCCTCGATCCAGTTGGGAAGATTATAATTCGAAGCTAATTTCTAAAGGCGGGGGTGTCTTTAGTCGTCAAGCAAAAGCAATAAAACTTTCTAAAGAAACGAAGGCGCTTCTGGGTATAGCCCATGACTCTCTCTCTCCAAATGAGCTTATTAAAGCCCTTTTAAAAGCGTCCTATGACCTTCTTTGGTTTGGAGGCATTGGGACCTTCATAAAAAGCTCTGACGAAAAAAATTCTGACGCTGGAGATCGATCCAATGATGGGCTCCGTGTAAATGCTAAAGACTTAAATTGCCGTATTATTGGAGAAGGCGCCAATTTAGGCATTACTCAAAAGGGCCGCATCGAATTCGCTCTAGCCGGCGGAAAAATAAACACTGATTTTATAGATAACTCAGCCGGTGTCGACTGCTCTGATCATGAAGTAAATCTTAAAATTTTTATGAAACAGTTAATTGATCAAAAAGTTTTAAGCCCCGCTAAAAGAAATACTTTGTTGGCACAAATAGAACCAAATGTTGCTTCCCTGGTGTTGCGAGACAACTACCTACAAACACAAATTATCAGTATCATTGAATCCCAAGGCATAAAGATTCTTGGCCAACAAGCCAGGTTTATGAGAAACCTTGAGCGCATGCAGATACTTAACCGAGAGCTAGAGTTTCTCCCAAATGACGATATTATCGCCGAACGTTTCGCTCATGGAATCGGTTTCACTCGCCCTGAGATCGCTGTCTTACTCTCTTACAGTAAAATATCACTGAAAATAAAACTTATGGAATCTTCTAGTACTGAAGATTCGCATTTTCTGAGCAATTTATATGACTACTTTCCGAAAAAGATCCAAGAAAAATATAAAAAGCAAATGATGAATCACCCTCTAAAAAGGGAAATAATTTTGACCCAAGTGATCAATGAAATGGTGAATAGGACTGGTTTTGCCTTCGTCACAGACATGGTTGAACAATCCGGTGCAAAAATTAGAGATGTCCTAAAATCCTATACAATCGTGTGCAGTATCTTCGATCTTAATAGTCACTGGGAATCAATTGAAAAATTGGACAATAAAGTAAACGCTGAAACTCAAACACAAATGCAAATGGAAGTCGTCCACTTTCTCAGGCTCTCTGTTTTATGGTTTTTAAGACACAAACGTTTCAATATTCAGGATGAAATTAAAGCATTTTCTGAAGGAATCATGTCCTTAAGTTCTAATATGACCAAATATGTGACGAAGTCAGATTATGAGTTAAATCTGGAGGAATCCAAAAACTATATTTCTTGTAGTGTTCCAAAGCAACTTGCTCAAAAAATAGCCTTCATGAATTTTCTTCCATTTAGTCTTTATATTGTCCAGATATCAAAGGAATGTACTATTTCCATTGAATCTATTGCCCGTACATATTTTTATGTGGGAGAATTCTTTGGATTTAATTGGCTTCGAGATGAAGCCGACAACCTTATTTCTGAAAACTATTGGCAAAAAATCTCCATAAGTGCCCTTGTCGACGAACTTTCCAAATGTCAGAGCAAACTTACGAAGGCTATTCTCCAGTACTGTCAAAAATCCCAGAAAGGATGTCCAAATATTAACAAGCCTGAAGTGGTTGTAGATCACTGGGTACAAAATCATTCCAACATTTATACTCAATTGGATCAGCTTTTAAATGATTTCAAAACCCATAACGTCGATATATCGATGCTTTTTGTCGCTGTTCGTCAACTAAATGAGTTTTTAAAACTACCGACAACTTATCCACGAAATCCGTGAATAAGCCTGTGGATAAGCACTGAATAATTCGTCTATCTTAAGCTCTAGAAAGACTTTTTTCCTGATTGACTCCTTTTTGAGCAACTCTAAAAATATATATTTAACTTGTTGTTTTGTAAGTATATTTTTTATTGATGATATTTTTCAAATTTAAAATGTAGCTTCAGTTTGTCAACAAGTATTTGGGGGAAATTCCCCCTCAATTCCCCTTGTGAATATTTTTAATGGTTTAGAGTAAGTCTAAAGTGTTTTCTAAATGAAAAAGAAAAAGCTGATTAATAAACTTGGCTCCCAACATCTACAAGAAACTTAAACCATCCCCAGTGCATTTCGATAAAGGTCTAAAAGCTCCTCTTGTTCGGCCAAGTCTTCCTTATCCATTTTCCTAAGTTTGACAATTTGTCTCATGATTTTGGCGTCAAAACCCACTGATTTTGCTTCCGCATATACCTCTCGCAGATCCTGTGCCATATTTGATTTATCTTCTTCCAGTTTTTCGATCCGATCAATAAAACTTCTAAGTCTATCGGTCCCAACACTTAATACTTCAGCCATAATTAACACTCCTACATATGTGGATGTGAACTTTAGCTTTCCAGCTTTTCTATGACAAGGGACAAAAATTCTTTCATTGCGTAATTTTTGCTTTCATTCTCCCATGAAGCTGAGGATAATGAGATTAATTATAGGGAATTTTTATGCCACATACACCTCATGCTAAAATTGTTGCCACTCTAGGCCCTGCTAGCGCCTCAGAGCAAGTCATTGAAGAGCTCTATGAGAGAGGCGTAGATGTCTTTCGGTTGAACTTCTCCCACGGGACCCATGAGGATCATAAGGCATCCTTTGACATTATTCGAAAGCTAGAACGAAAAGTAGAACGTCCCATTGGCGTCCTTATGGACCTTCAAGGTCCGAAACTCAGGATTAGTAACTTTAAGGATGGATCTATCCAGCTAAAGCCTGGAGATACCTTCCGTCTGGACTCGGATTCCAGCAAAGGAGACACTTCACGTATCTACCTCCCTCACCCTGAGATTTTCCATGTTATCTCCAAAAGCATGAGTCTTTTGCTAGACGATGGAAAAATTCACCTGAAAGTTCTTCATCATGCAAAAGATTACATCGACACCCAGGTTATTGTGGGAGGAACCCTATCGAACCATAAAGGTGTCAATATTCCGGATGTAAAACTACCTATTTCTGCTCTTACGGAAAAAGATAAGAAGGATCTTGCATACGGATTAAAACTGGGGGTGGATTGGGTTGCTCTTTCCTTTGTCCAACGCCCAAAAGATATTTTAGAAGCACAAAAGCTGATAAAAGGAAATGCTGGCCTTATTTCTAAACTTGAAAAACCATCTGCCATAGAGCATTTAAATGAAATTGTTGAGCTTTCCGACGCTATTATGGTTGCCCGAGGAGACCTGGGAGTTGAAATGCCGCCTGAAGAAGTTCCTATCATCCAAAAGCGCATCATTAAGGCCTGTAGGAAAGCGGGAAAACCAGTAATTATTGCCACACAGATGCTGGATTCTATGATTCACTCTCCCACGCCTACCCGCGCAGAAGCCTCCGACGTTGCAACAGCCATATATGATGGTGTGGATGCCGTTATGCTGTCAGCCGAATCGGCCTCTGGACACTTTCCTGTAGAAACCGTTGATATGATGGACAGAATTATTAGGCGGGTTGAAGAAGATCCTCTATATAGAAAGCTGCTAGAAGTCAGTCGCCCTGACCCACAAGAAACAGTTGAGGATGCTATTACTGCTGCAGCAAGAAAAGTAGCTCAAACCCTTCCCATTTCTGCAATTGTTGCCTTCACCGAAACGGGGGCAACTCCTTGCCGAGAAGCCCGAGAGCGCCCAGAATCTCATATTCTCGCCCTAACACCAAAGCTTGAAACAGCACGGAGGCTTTCTCTAGTATGGGGAATCTATCCCATTGTTATAGAACGAGAAATTGAAAGAACCAAGCAGATGGTTGAAACGGCCTGCTTCCATGCTTTGCATAAAAAATTTGCCAATAAAGGGGATCTGCTCGTCATTACGGCAGGCATCCCCCTTCGAACCCCGGGGACTTCTAACTTCCTTCGTATTGTTAAGGTGCAATAGCTTAGAAGCTCACCTTGAAAAATTTAGAAACACCTCTTAAGCTGCATGAATATTAATTAGATAGAGGACTGCATAAAACCATGTCACAAACCCTCACCATTTTTCTTTTCATTGCGATGGGTGCTGCATTTGTCGCGCTTCTGGTAGGACTTTTCACCTTCTTTAAAGGCGGAGAGTTCAACAAGAAACATGGGAATCAGTTTATGCGCTGGCGTATTCTCCTTCAAGGATTAGCGCTCATTTTATTTACCTTCCTTTTACTCTACGCTCAAAGGGGATAAAAGTGGTTAGGTTGACCAAAATCTACACTCGTGGAGGGGATAAGGGGAAAACATCCTTAGGAGATGGAACACGCGTCTGTAAATCTGACCCAAGAATTATAGCTCTTTGCGCTATTGACGAAGCCAATGCAACCATTGGTTTAGTACGCCTTGATCTATCCGGACATCTAGAACAGATGATTAGACGCATTCAAAATGATCTTTTCGATCTAGGAGCTGATATTTGTCTTCCCGTAAAAACAAAACGGGAAAATCCCTTACGCCTCTCTGAGGAACAGGTGAAACGCCTCGAAAAAGAGATCGATACTTTAAATAAGGATTTGTCTCCCTTAACTTCTTTTGTCCTTCCTGGAGGCACAAAAGCATCTACCCACCTTCACCTCGCTCGTACTGTAACACGGCGTGCAGAATGTGCGATGATCAGCCTTAATAAAAAGTCCCCCGTCAACCCACTTGCCATCCAATACATTAACCGCCTTTCAGATCTCTTATTCGTTCTAGCACGCACCTTAAATGATCATGGAAATCGAGATGTTTTATGGGTACCAGGAGAGCATCACTCACTCTAAAAAAAAATTAATCATTTCCAATGACTTCTGATGACATTTTGCTAACTACATAAAAAAAAAGAATTAAAAAGCGTTGCGAGCCTCATTTAAAGCAGCTAGACTGGACTTCATCCTTTAAAATAAAAATAAGAAATATGGGGAGAATATAATGGCACTGGGTTCTTTTACGAATAATCCTTTTTTCAAGAAATTTCTGGTTTTTCCAGGAACAGATAAAGGTTCGGACTCAAAACAATCTTTAAAGTTAAAGCAATATGACATGTCTAAGAGATGGCTAGAAAGCCTTTCACCTGTCAACGACAATGAAGAAATTCGTCTTGAAGATATCGACACAAATGATTTGTTCGAAGCTCTAGGCTTTCCACACTTGAAAGATAAAACAGCCTCAAATGGGCCGTCTGATCTTTTATTCTGGAAAAGCAGGGACGAATTCTACAACTAAACATCTGTCCAAAATCCTTTACAAGTGAAGTTACCTTCGCTTGTAAGGAGTTTGGGCTGATTTAGTTTCCATTGTTGACAATATCATCAATCAGACTCCTTGCCCGCCTGATGGATTTTTATTGAAAAACTTAATTTTTTCTTAATACTCCCAACTTACTCATATACTTTACTAGCTTAATATGCTTAACCTTGTGGCATCTTTGAACACATAGCATATTAAATATTGATTTGAAAAATGAGTAAACGTCGCATTCTTCTGGCTGGTACCCTTGGAAACGCTCTAGAGTTTTACGACTTCACCCTCTTCGGTGCCTTTGCGTCAACTCTAGCAAATGTGTTTTTTCCATCGGAAGATCCCATGATCTCCCTCCTTTCTGGTTGGATTGTATTTGCAGTTGGATTTTTAATGCGCCCTTTCGGCGCCGCACTTTTCGGATATATTGGTGATAAGTATGGGCGCAAAAAATCTCTCACACTGTCTCTCTTACTTATGTCCATTCCAACCTTGATTATTGGCACCATGCCTGGCCATGCGTCTGTGGGAATAATCGCCCCCATTTGCATCATTCTCTGCCGTCTCCTTCAAGGAATTTGTACGGGAGGAGAGTACAATGGAGCTGCCATTTTTTCTTTGGAGCACCTTGGAAAATCACATCTTGGGCTAGTTGGCGGATTTATCGGAGGATCATGTGTATTAGGAGCTCTCACTGCCATGGGGTTTGCCTATATTGCAACCAAACCAGGCATGCCAGATTGGGCATGGCGAGTTCCCTTTATTTTGGGATCTGCCGTAAGTCTACTCGGATTTTATATTCGTAAAAACTTGACCGAAACACCCGAGTTTCAAAAGGCTAACACCAACGAAACTTGGGAACAAAGACTATCTTTTCTAAAAACCGTAAAAGCGTATAAAAAGTTAATTTTCGTTACGTTTGTTATTGGGGCTCTCAACGGTATTCTCTCGTACACTATATTCGGATTTTTAAACACCTATCTCAGCGGCTTTTTCAATGTTCCAATAAATGATGCCATTTTCTATAATCTTTTTGGTTTATTTACGATGATGCTTGCTTCCCCCCTGTTTGGCTATGCTCTAGACCGCATTGGTCCCCACAAATTTATGACTCGGGCTTGTTTAACCATTTTTGTATCTGCCATCCCCATTTTTCTTCTTTTTCAAACCAACAATGTCAGCTGCATCATCATGGGACAACTTTTTCTAGGCTTGCTAGCAGCCAGTTTTATTGGACCACAGCATGCCTTTGTTCAAGAACTTTTCCCAGTGAAAGCTCGCTTCACAGGCATTGCACTTGGTTTTGCGAGTGGAATGGGCTTGTGCGGAGGATTTACCCCATACATTCTAATCAATATTCTGAACGATACGGGATTTCTTTTAGCACCTGCTCTCTTGCTTATGTGTGGAAGCATCGTTTGTTTTATAGTCACACGTAAGGTTAAGTTTGAAATGAAGTTTGCTCCAAAACAAACACATTTTATTCCAAAAAAAGCCGCTTGAAGTCACCATATTGACTTTTATTTATTAAAAACAACCTCTCTGTAAATTCCTTTTTTACCCCGTTGATGTAATTTTCTTGACAGAGTTTTGATTTCTGTAACATAAGTTAATCTGTTGAACTTTGATCGTAAGAATATGACTACAATGGGAAAAATGTATAATGAATCAAGTATATGCTCAGAACTCTACTATCCCCCTCGGAACTACCACCTGCTTCAAAAATTTTGAACCAATCCTCTCAAATCCCCAGAACGTATTTTATGCCGAAACTAACAAAAAAACACCCGTTACCCTTTATATAGTTGCGGTCTCTGCAGGTTTTCCAACTCCTGCAAAAGAGCATATGGAAGGACCCCTTGACCTGAACGAACACCTAGTAACAAACCCAGAATCTATGTTCTTTGTTCGAGTAAGTGGGGACTCCATGGTCGGTGCCGGCATCAATCCTTCTGATCTCTTAGTTGTTGACAAAAGCTTATCTCCAGACAGTGGCCGGATTGCCGTCGTCGCTATAGATGATCAATTGACTGTTAAGCGACTTTACAAGGAGAAAGATGAGCTCTTTCTTCTACCTGAAAATCCTAAATATCCGAAACTGGTGATTTCGGAAGACATGAATGTTAAAATATGGGGCGTTGTCACCCACGTTATACATCCCGTCTAGTCTCTACATTGGATAAATTACAAACAACGTGTTATAAAGTTTAAATTTTAAGAAATACTGTCAGGTGTCCCTTGAAGTCGCATTATGCTCGTTCTTTTGCTCTGGTAGACTGTAATAATTTTTATGTGTCCTGTGAGCGTATTTTCCAGCCTTCCCTTGAAGAAAAACCTGTAATTGTGCTGTCCAATAATGATGGATGTGTCATCTCTCGATCCAGCGAGGTGAAAAAACTTCAAATTCCTATGGGAGCCCCTGTTCACCAAATTAAAAATCTTATCGAAAAACATAAAATTAAGGTTTTTTCTTCCAATTTTGCTCTCTACGGAGATATTTCCCGCCGTGTTATGCAGACACTGGCTTATTTTGCTTCCCATATGGAAGTTTACTCCATTGATGAAGCTTTTTTGGACACAACCGGCATAGAAAATGTGCTCTCCTATGGAAAAACAATTCGCAAAACCCTCTGCCAGTGGACTGGAATCCCTGTTTCCATCGGATTTGGATCCACCAAAACCCTCGCTAAAATAGCCAATTATATTGCAAAGAAAGGAATGTGGAACACACAAGAAGGGGTTTTTGACTTAACTCATCACATACATATGGATTCCTGCCTTGAGTCTATTGCTGTGGAAGATATATGGGGAATTGGCCAAGCCTCTGCAAACTTGCTAAAATCCTATAATATCTCAACTGCTCAACACCTAAAAGAAACGCCACTAGAATGGATTCGCTACAAAATGGGCATTGTTGGCGTCCGCCTTGTTCAAGAGCTAAGAGGAATTTCGACACTTGCTCTTGAACAAGCACCACCCACGCGCAAAAGCCTTATTATTTCTCGTTCATTTAAAAAACCTTTGACTACCTTTGAAGAACTTAAAACAAAAATTGCTCAATTCTCTTCTCGGGCCGCAGAAAAACTACGCCATGAAAAACTTGCTGCCAGCGCCATCTGCATATCAATCCGGACAAGCCCCTTTGGCAAAAGGCCAAAATACACAAAGTCTACCTGTATTCCACTTCTGGAAGCCTCAAACGACACACGCAAAATCATCAAAGCCGCTACAACAGGACTTGCTCAGCTTTTTCTTGCAAACTTTCAGTACAAGAAAGCTGGAATCACCCTTATGAAGCTCGTCCCAGAAACACAGATCCAAAAAAGTCTATTTTCATCTGAGTCAGACTCTCTTCAAGTTAAAGAGGAGATTCTTAACAAAACGATGGATAAGATTAATCGTAAGCTAGGTCCGAAAACATTGCAATATGGTGCCGCAGGAACCAAAAACACCTCGATTCCCGAAAGAAAATTCACTTCGCCACCTTATACAACCAACTGGAATCACTTGCCAAATGTTTCCTGAGCTGAGCTCTTCTTACCTTTAGAAACTCCAGGAAATAGAAACAGCAATCAGATAATTATACATATTTTTTGCCTAATGCAGCCATGTAACTATTTGTCACAACCTGTTGATAAAAACTTGCATGTGGTTATTTCTTGTAGTACGTTTTCTGCTTGAAGGTAAGTACTACTTTTCAGTAGAATATTATTATTTAAATTCCAATTGAAGGAACCAGGGGTTATGTCACGAGGCGGCAAGAGAACAGGAGCCGGCAGAAAAGTAGGAAGTGGAAAGTACGGAGAACCCACGAAGGTTATACGCGTCCCTGTCAGTAAAGTAAGTGCCGTTTCAAAAATACTTCTCCAAACTTTTCAAGAAAACGCGGGAACAAAGGCAACGGATGTTTTTAAAGCAAAAACAGAATCAAAAAAAGCTGCAACCCTCTATAGCACAAAAGTAGCCGCGGGATTTCCTTCTCCCGCAGATGAATACTCGGAAGGGCCTCTAGATCTTAATGAACATCTCATTCACAATTCTGCCGCAACTTTTTTTGTAAAAGTGACTGGTGACTCCATGATTGGTGCTGGCATTCATCCAGGAGATCTTCTTATTGTGGATCGCAGTCTTTCAGCGGAAAATAATAAAGTAGCTATTGTCGCTATAAATGGTGAATTGACGGTAAAGCGCCTTTCACGACAAAGTGACTGTCTTTACTTGTTGGCTGAAAATCCACATTGCGCCAAAATTGAAGTAACAGAAGAAATGGACGCCAAAATTTGGGGAATTGTCACAACCGTGATTCATCCTCTCTGATTACAGGTTCGCACTGCCCCGCTTAAATTCTTACGTCTTTGGATTAAAAAAAAAGCCTTGTAAATACAAGGCTGGGCGCCTCTATTAACCTCTAGACATGACGTAAACATCTGATATAAAGAGATAGTTGGTTATTTTTGGAGGGTTTATAAATGTCACAGCCAGGATTTTTTGATGTTGAGAATAGATTGGAAGCGCTATCTGAGTTTGG